>CAYGZN010000671.1:0-1805 GCA_964354355.1 uncultured Burkholderiaceae bacterium
CGGAGACGATTCGCAGAAATGCGCGCTCGATCGCGTCATGATCGGTGACGTTCACGGCGTTCTGCGGCTCGGGCGCCTGTCGGTCGAGCCGCGTGACCCGGGCGCCGGCATCCGCGAAAGCCCGGGCAATCGTCGCTCCGATGCCCTGGGCCGCTCCGGTCACGACGACGACCTTGCCCGCGAAGTCCCAGCGGGCCCGCGTGCCCGTCGCGTCGGAGCCGTTCATGGCACCGCCTTGCGGCGCGGACGCGCCGGACGCGCCGGACGCAGCGGCGAGCGCAGCTGGGCCTCGGCGTCCTGCCTGCCGAGCGCGATGCGTGCCTCGATCGACGGGATCGAGAAGTCGGCCGGACCCCCGAGCAGCTCGGGCTGCGGCGTTCGCACGACGGTCAGCCGGTCGATCTGTCGATGCCGCCTGAGCTTCAGGTAGGCAGGGTGCTGGCGCAGCGGGCTGTCGGCCGGCAGCGCCTGGTCGATCTGGCGGATCAGGTCGAGCTGCGCGTTCATCGTCTCGAAGAGCTTCAGGTCGTGCTGGAACTTGCCGAAGAACACCAGCTCGAACGCGCGCTCGAACGTCTCGCCGAGCGACTCGGGCGGTACGGGCCGCGGCGTGAACAGGTCCACGACGATCACCTCCCACGGAGGGTTGCCGTCGCGGTGGTTGGACGACTCGATCGCGTTGATCGCAGGCCGCAGCGGCGTGTTGGAGATCAGCCCGCCGTCCCAGTAGGCGTGCCCGTCGAACGTCTGCATCGGAAACACCGGCGGCAGGCTGGCGCTGGCCAGCACGTGTTGGGGGGTCAGCCCGTTGCGGTTCGAGAACTCGGCCAGCCGCCCGGTCATCACGTCGACGGCCGTCACGACGACCTCGGTCGCCGAAGCGTTCAGGCGCTCGAAGTCGACCCACTCCAGCAACGCCTGCTCGAGCGGCGCGGTCTCGTACAGATGCGTCGCCGCCCACGGGGTCGCGAGGTAGCGCGGATTGACCCGGTAGATGTTCCAGTTGCCCAGGAACGTCAGGCCATTGACCAGCGGCGCCGGCATGTAGCGGCTGCCCGGCAGGCTGAAGCGCTGCCACATGTCGGTCAGCGCTTCGCGCGGGTCGCCGCGGGCGCCGGCTGCGATCGCGGCCATCACCGCACCGATCGAGCACCCCGTGATCACGTCCAGCGAGCGGCCGGGCGGCTCGAGCAGACCGAGCAGCACACCGGCCTCGTAGGCACCCAGTGCGGCACCGCCCTGGAGTACGAGCGCAGTGTGCACTCGCTTCACCGGGACGGCTCGCGGTTCTCGTCGAGCCACTGCCGCACCCGGACCAGGCCCGGCAGCATCCGCTCGAGGTGATCGTCGCCCAGGCTCGCGCGCAGCAGCGCCAGCGTCGGCGCGAGATGCCGCACGGCCTGGTCGCGCACCCTGGACCCCGAGCGCGTCACCGACACGAGCTTGCCGCGGCTGTCCGCCGGGTTGGCCCGCACCGCCACGAGGCCCTGTGCGTCGAGCTTGCCCACGAGCTTGCCCATGGCGGCCTTGCTGACCTGGAACGCTCGAGCCAGGTCGACCAGGCTGCGCTCGCCGCCCAGGCGCACGAAGTGGTTCAGCACCGAGAACTGCGCGACCGTCAGGCCCTGCGGCATGACCCGCTCGAAGCGGTTGCGCGCCAGCTGCTCGATGATCCCGATCTCGTTGAAGAAGCGGAACACCGTCGGGTCGGCCGCCGCGCCGGCGACGGCGGGCCGACCTTGGGGCGCGGTGGCCGAGGGGCCGGCCGAGGGGCCGGCCGGGCGGGGGCGAGGCGGCACGAAGAC
>CAYGZN010000672.1:0-1804 GCA_964354355.1 uncultured Burkholderiaceae bacterium
CCCGCTCATCGGCGGTGAGACCGCCGAGATGCCCGACATCTACCCCGCCGGCGAATACGACCTGGCGGGCTTCGCGGTGGGCGTCGTGGAGAAGTCGCGGGTGATCGACGGGCGTTCGATCGCGCCGGGCGATGTCGTGCTGGGGCTGGCCTCGAGCGGCGCGCACTCGAACGGGTACTCGCTGATCCGGCGCGTCGTCGAGCGCGTCCACGGGCGCCTGGATGCACCGGCGATGCACGACGACTTCGACGGCCGAAGCCTCGCGCAGGCCGTGCTGGCGCCCACGCGCATCTACGTGCGGCCGATGCTCGCGCTGATCGCCGCGGGCCGCGTCAAGGGCATCGCCCACATCACCGGCGGCGGCTTGGTGGAGAACGTGCCGCGGATCCTCCCCGATCGCTGCCAGGCGGTGCTGCATCGCGAGTCGTGGCCGCAGCCGCCGCTGTTCGGCTGGCTGCAGCGGCACGGGGGCATCGACGCCGCCGAGATGCACCGCGTCTTCAACTGCGGCATCGGCATGGCCGTCGTCGTGGCGGCGACCGAGGTCGACGCTTCGCTGGCTCAGCTGCGCGCGCAGGGCGAGACCGCGTGGAGGATCGGCGACATTGTCGAGCGTGCGCCGGGTGCCGCGTCGACGGTCGTTCTCTGATGCCGCGCCGCGCCGCCTGACGTTCGGGGCGCGCGCAGCGGCCTGGGCGCTGGCGGCGCTGCTGGCCGGCTGCGCCGCGCCTGGGCCGGGGCCTGCGCCCGGACCCGCGTCCGGACCCGCGGCGGCACCCGCGCCGGGGGCTCTGCCGCCACCCGCGCCGGCGGGCGAAACGGCAGCGACACCGACGCCGCAGGCCTCGGCGCCGGGCCCCAGCGGGCCGCCCTCGGCGTCGGGCCCGACCGGTCCCGTGGCGCCGGGCGCGCGCGAGCCGGACGCGCCGGGTGACGCCCAGGCCGGCGACGCGCCGGCCGCGCCCGAGTGCATCGAGCGTCGGCCGCCCTCGGGGGTCGGGGGGCTGTTCGAGATGATCCAGCGGCGCTATCGGACCGTGGTCGACGGACTGCGCAAGCGCCCGCCCGGCGAGGACGATGCGGCGGCGCCCGCCGACCCGAACGAGCTGCCGTTTTGCGACGGCGTGGCGGCCCGTCCGAACTACCGGCTCGAGGTCGATGCGCCCGAGCCGCTCGCCAGGCTGATCCGCAGCAACACGCTGCTCGGGCGCTGGCAGCGGCGTGCCGACTTCGACCCGAGCCAGATGCCGCTGTTCCTGCGCCGCGCGCGCACCGAGGTCCCCGAACTGCTCGCGGCCGAAGGCTACTTCGAGCCCGAGGTGAGCGTCGACGCCGACGCCCAGCGGGTGCGCATCGTGGTGGTGCCGGGCCCGAGGGTCACCGTGTCGCAGGTCGAGCTGACGTTCTCGGGCCCGCTGGGCTCCCCGGACTTCGACGCGCCGCGCGAGGCGATCCGCAAGGGCTGGCTGTTGCCCGAGGGCAGCTTCTTTCGCGCTGCCGACTGGGAAGCGGCGAAGCAGCGAGTGCTCGAGTCGGCACGCAACGAAGGATTCCTGCGCGCCCGGCTGGTGGAGTCGGAGGCCCGCGTGACGCTGGAGACCACCTCCGCGCAGCTGCGCGTCGAGCTCGAGTCGGGCGAACAGGTGATGTTCGGCGACCTGGTCGTCAACGGTCTGCAGCGCTACCCGCAATCCATCGTCGAGGGCCTGCGGGGGTTCTCGCCCGGGGAGCCCTTCAGCGCCGCGCAGATCGTGCGCCTGCAGATGCGCCTGAGCGGGTCGGGCTACTTCAACACCGTCAACGT
>CAYGZN010000673.1:0-1800 GCA_964354355.1 uncultured Burkholderiaceae bacterium
AGCCTAGGCCAGCGCGGCGGTTTCGTCGAATGCGGGGGCGGATTGGCGGAACGGTTCGCTCGGCAGTCTCGCGCCCACGCGCGACCTTCCATGCGACCGAGCCCTTGGGCGATGAACGTCAGGACCCGTGCGTTCAGCGGTGCAATCGTCGCCTTGAGTCGGGCGACAGGCGTCGCGAATCAAAATTCACCCCTCGTCCAGGACAGCACGTTCGTTTCGCGATACACATACGCCGTGAGCGACTTCGACGACGAGACCCGGCTGCTGCCGATCGGCGAGCCTTCCGGCGGCAGGCAGTCCTTCACCGGTCACGTCCACCCGGGCTGGAACATCGGCACCAATCCCAACGGCGGCTACCTGATGGCGCTGGCCGTCGCCGGGCTGCGCCAGGCGGCGCCCGGACATCCGGACCCGCTGAGCGTCACCGTGCACTACCTGCGGCCCGGGCTGGCCGGGCAGCCGTGCCGGGTCGACGTGCAGGTCCTGCGCACCGGGCGCACGCTGAGCACGGCCCGCGCGACGTTGTCGCAGGAAGGTGGGCCGCGCCTGGAGGTGCTGGCCGCGCTGGGCGTGCTGTCGACCGACTCCGAGCCGACGCTTGCGCTGCCCGCGCCGGCGATGCCGCCGCCGGAGCACTGCGTGCCGCGCTCGGCCGACGAGCAGGGCGTGGCGCTGCCGATCCTGGATCGGCTCGACATTCGCCTGCATCCCGACGAGGCGCGCGCGGGTTCCACCGGCATGGCGCAGGTCACGGGCTGGATCCGGTTCCACGACGGCCGGGCGCCCGACGCAGTGGCCAGCGTGCTGTTCGCCGACGCGTTCCCGCCCGCGGTGTTCGGCCTGCTGGGCGTGGTGGGCTGGGTGCCGACCGTCGAGCTGACCGTGCACCTGCGACGCAAGCCCGCACCCGGCTGGATGCTCGGTCGCTTCGACACGCATGACCTGATCGATGGCCGGCTCGTCGAGGACGGCACGCTGTGGGACGCCGACGGCCATCTGGTGGCACAGTCCCGTCAACTGGCCCTGCTGCGGCAGGGCGAAAGGAAGCCCTGAATGTCCGCGCTGCCGCCATCGGATCCACGGTTCGCGCCGCTGTTCGAGCCGCTGCAGCTCGGCGCCTGCACGCTGTCGCACCGCGTGGTGATGGCGCCGCTGACACGGATGCGCGCGACCGTCCCCGGCAATGCGCCGAACGCGCTGAACGCGCAGTACTACGGCCAGCGGGCCACGCCGGGCGGGCTGATCATCGCCGAAGCCTCGCAGGTGCTGCCCTGCGGCCAGGGCATGCCCGCCACGCCGGGCATCCACTCGCGCGAGCAGGTGGAGGGCTGGAAGGGCGTCGTGCGCGCGATCCACGCCCGGGGCGGGCGCGTGTTCCTGCAGCTGTGGCACGTCGGGCGCATCTCGCACTCGTCGAACCAGCCCGGCGGGGCGCTGCCGATCGCGCCTTCGTCGATCGCCGCGCAGGGCAACGCGATGACCGCGGCATTCGCCCGCGAGCCGTTCGAGACGCCGCGCGCGCTGCGCGTCGACGAGATCCCCGGCATCGTCGAAGGCTATGCGCAGGCGACCCGCAACGCGTTGGCGGCGGGCTTCGACGGCGTCGAGGTGCACGCCGCCAACGGCTACCTGCTCGAGCAGTTCCTGCAGAGCCGCACCAACCTTCGCACCGATCCCTACGGCGGCTCGATCGCCAACCGCGCGCGGCTGACGCTGGAGGTGACCCGCGCGGTGGCCGACGTGTGGGGCCCGCAGCGCGTGGGCATCCGGCTGTCGCCGTTCGGTCGGGCCAACGACAGC
>CAYGZN010000674.1:0-1793 GCA_964354355.1 uncultured Burkholderiaceae bacterium
GCACTTCTTCGGCAAGCACCCGAAGCTGCTGGAGATGGTCTCGCGCATGACCGACGACGACATCTGGCGGCTCAACCGCGGCGGCCACGATCCGTACAAGGTGTACGCGGCGTTCCACGCAGCGGCCCACCACACGGGCCAGCCCACGGTCGTGCTGGCCAAGACCGTCAAGGGCTACGGGATGGGCCGCATCGGCCAGGCGAAGAACCCGACGCACCAGCTCAAGAAGCTCGAGCGCGAGGCGATTCGCGAGTTCCGCGACCAGTTCAACATCCCGATCCCCGACGACCGGCTCGACGAACTGCCGTTCTACAAGCCGCCCGAGGACGCGCCCGAGATGCGCTACATGAACGAGCGGCGCCGCGCGCTGGGCGGATCGGTACCCCAGCGGCGCAGACTGTGCGACGAGACGCTCGAGGTGCCGGGCCTGGACGCGTTCAAGGCGGTGCTCGAGCCGACCGCCGAGGGCCGCGAGATCTCGACGACTCAGGCGTTCGTGCGCGTGCTGACCGCGCTGATCCGCGACAGGTCGCTGGGCTCGCGCGTCGTGCCGATCGTGCCCGACGAGGCGCGCACCTTCGGCATGGAAGGCATGTTCCGCCAGCTGGGCATCTACTCGCCCGAAGGCCAGAAGTACACGCCGGTCGACAAGGACCAGGTGATGTACTACCGCGAGGACGCGGCCGGCCAGATCCTGGAGGAGGGCATCAACGAGGCGGGCGCGTTCAGTTCGTGGATCGCTGCGGGCACCTCGTACTCGACGAACAACCGCGTGATGGTGCCGTTCTACATCTACTACTCGATGTTCGGCTTCCAGCGCGTGGGCGACCTGGCCTGGGCGGCGGGCGACATGCAGGCGCGCGGCTTCCTGCTGGGCGGCACGTCGGGCCGGACCACGCTCAACGGCGAGGGCCTGCAGCACGAGGACGGCCACAGCCACATCCTGTCCTCGACGATCCCCAACTGCGTGTCGTACGACCCGACGTACGCGCACGAGGTGGCGGTCATCATCCAGGACGGGCTGCGCCGGATGGTCGGCAACCAGGAGAACGTCTACTACTACCTGACGCTGCTCAACGAGAACTACGCGCACCCGGGCCTGAAGCCCGGCCAGGAGCAGGGCATCGTCAAGGGCATGTACCTGCTGCGCGAGGGCGACACGTCCAACAAGCTGCGCGTGCAGCTGCTGGGCTCGGGCGCGATCCTGCGCGAAGTGATCGCCGCGGCCGACCTGCTGGAGAAGGACTGGGGCGTGTCCGCCGACGTCTGGTCGGTCACCAGCTTCACCGAGCTGCGCCGCGACGGGCTCGACGTCGAGCGCCACAACCTGCTGCATCCCGGCGGGGCGCAGAAGGTGCCGTACGTCACCGAGCAACTGGCCGGCCACGCCGGTCCGGTGGTGGCGTCGACCGACTACATGAAGCTGTTCGCCGACCAGGTGCGCGCGTACATCCCCAAGGGGCGCTCGTACCGCGTGTTGGGCACCGACGGGTTCGGCCGCTCGGACTTCCGCTCGAAGCTGCGCGAGCACTTCGAGGTGAACCGGCACTTCGTGACGCTGGCGGCGCTGAAGTCGCTGGCCGAAGAGGGCGCCGTCAAGCCCAAGACCCTGGCCGAGGCGATCCGAAAGTACGGGATCGATCCGGGCAAGGCCAACCCGCACCACGCCTGACGGGGGGCGACGATGGCCAGAATCGAACTCAGGGTCCCCGATATCGGGGACTTCAAGGACGTCGAAGTGATCGAACTGCTGGTCAAGCCGGGCGACGTGGTGCGCGCCGAGCAGAGCCTGC
>CAYGZN010000675.1:0-1787 GCA_964354355.1 uncultured Burkholderiaceae bacterium
CGGCATCGCTGTCGCGCGTTGCGTGGCGCGCGCTCGACGCGCCCGCCGCGCCGAGCGCGCCGCACGGGGCGGCGACGGCGCCCGGCGCCGCGTTGCCGCCGAGCGCGCCCGCTTGGACGTCGCCGCCCGGGCGCGGGACGCGCCTCGAGTTCCAGGTCACGGTGCTGGCCTACGGACTGTTCGGCCTGGGCTACGTGATCCACGCCACCTATCTGCCGGCCATGGTCCGCGTGGCCGGCTATCCGCAGTCGGCGGCCCTGTGGATCTGGGTGCTGGTCGGCATGGCGGCGCTGCCTTCGATGCTGCTGTGGTCCGCGGTGGCGCGCCGTTTCGGTGCCCGGTCGGCCGTTGCGGCGTGCTACGCGACGCAGGGCCTGAGCGCGCTGACACCGGTCGTGACGGATTCGATCGGGGGCGCCGCCGTGGCGGCCGTCGGGCTGGGCGGGACCTTCGTCGCCGTGACCGGGATCGCGCTGGCGTACGTGCGCAGCCTCGAGCCCGAGCGCAGCGCCCGCGCGATCGGGCTGATGACGGCCGCGTTCGGCGCGGGCCAGATCGTCGGGCCGCTGGCCGCGGCCTACCTCGCGGAAGCTTCCTTCGCCGGCGCGAACGGGTTCGTGTGGCCGTCGGTGCTGGCCTGCGCGGCGCTGCTCGGCGCGACCGCGCTGATGCTGGCCGGATGCAATAATCGTTCGCGCCGCGCCGACCGGCCGGGCGCACCGCGGAGGGCCAGCCAATGAACACGCCGATCTTCCTGCACTACGACCGCGCGGCGCTCGATGCCCAGTACAACAACCGCGCCAAGGTCCCCGAATTCCAGTCGCACATCGACGGCTGGCTGGCCGACGGCGCGCGCGCCCGCTCGACGCTGGAGGTTCGCACCGGCATCGCCTACGGGAGCACGTCCGCCGAGACCGTCAACGTCTTTCCCGCGGTGTCCGCGCGTGGCCCCGCGCCGGTGCTGGTGTTCATCCACGGCGGGTACTGGATGGCGCTCGACACGTCGTACTCGGATCACGTCGCGCTCGGCCTGGTGCCCCACGGCGTGGCGGTGGTCAACGTCGACTATGCGCTGATGCCCGGCGTGCGGATGGACGACGTGGTCGAGCAGTGCCGCGCGGCGGTTGCGTGGACGCTGCGCGAGGCTGCGTCGTTCGGCGGCGATCCGGGGCGGGTCTGGGTGGCCGGGCACTCGGCCGGCGGGCACCTGACGGCGATGGTCGCGGCCACCGACTGGGGGGCGTTCCTGGCCACGCAGACCGCGCAGCGCGGACTGGTGGCGCCCCCCGATCGCCCGGCGGGGGGATTCTCGCTCAGCGGACTGCACGACCTCGAGCCGATCCGCCTGAGCTACCTCAACGACACGCTGGCGATGGACGCGGCGCAGGCCGCGCGCAACAGCCCCGTGCAGCGGGCCGCGCCGGCGGCCGGCTGGTGGGTCGCGGCGGTCGGCGACGCCGAGGGGCCCGAGTACCTTCGGCAGTCGCAGCAGCTCGCCGTGGCCTGGGGCTGCGAGGGCGCGCGGCAGGTGTCCGCGCAGGTCTGGCGCGACACGAACCACTTTACGATCGCCACGCGCCTGGCCGATCCGCGCGACGCGCTGGTCGGCTCGATCGTCTCGACGCTGCGGGCCGGCCCCCGCCGCTGACGCACGCGGCCGTCCGCCTGCGCGGCGGCTCGTGCGCGCAGGCCGTCGCGCACGACTGCGCCCGCCCGCGCGATCCGTCAGGCCGCGCGATCCGTCAGGCCCGGGGCAGCACCTTGCCGGGATTCATGATCCCGTGCGG
>CAYGZN010000676.1:0-1787 GCA_964354355.1 uncultured Burkholderiaceae bacterium
CAGCTACCGCCGGTTGATCACCTTCGTTGCCGACCGGCCGGGCCACGACCGGCGCTACGCGATTGATGCGCGCAAGCTCGCGGGCGAGCTGGGCTGGCGACCGGCGCAGACTTTCCTGAGCGGCATCCGCGCGACGGTGCGCTGGTACCTCGAGCACCAAGCCTGGGTGGCCAACGTGCTGAGCGGCGAATACCGCAGCTGGATCTCCCGCAACTACGCCAACCGATGAGGCGGGCGCGTCGCGCCCCGAAATCCGCATGAAGCGAAAGGGCATCATCCTGGCCGGGGGTTCCGGCACGCGACTCTACCCGGTCACCAAGGTGGTGTCCAAGCAGTTGCTCCCGGTGCACGACAAGCCGTTGGTCTATTACCCGCTATCGGTGCTGATGCTGGCCGGCATGCGCGACATCCTGCTGATCTCCACGCCGTCCGACACGTCACGCTTCCGCGAGCTGCTCGGCGACGGCACGGACTGGGGCCTGAACATCTCGTACTGCGTGCAGCCCTCGCCCGACGGGCTCGCTCAGGCGTTCATTCTCGGGCGCAGCTTTGTCGGGAGCGACCCGTCGGCGTTGATCTTGGGCGACAACATCTTCTACGGCCACGACCTCGCCGGCATGGTGCGCCGCGCCAGCGACCGCACCTCGGGCGCGACGGTGTTCGCCTATCATGTGAACGACCCGGAACGCTATGGTGTCGTCGAGTTCGACGAGCGGCGCCGCGCGGTCAGCCTGGAGGAAAAGCCGGCGAGGCCGCGCTCGCGTTACGCGGTGACCGGGCTCTACTTCTATGACACACAGGTCTGCGACATCGCGGCGGCGGTCCGACCGTCGGCGCGCGGCGAGCTCGAGATCACTGACGTCAACCGCGCCTACCTCGAGCGCGGCCAGCTTGAGGTCGAGGTGATGGGGCGCGGCTTCGCGTGGCTCGACACGGGCACGCACGAATCGCTGCTGCAGGCCGCTTCGTTCATCGAGACCATCGAGGCCCGCCAGGGCTTGAAAGTCGCCTGCCCCGAGGAGATCGCTTATCGCGCCGGATGGATCGACGCCGCGAAGCTCGAGCAGCTGGCCCGCCCGCTCGCCAAGAACGGCTATGGGCAGTACCTGCTGCAGTTGCTGGACGACCGGGTGCTGTGAGGGGATGTCCGTGAACGTAGTCCAGACCGACCTGCCCGACGTGCTGATCCTCGAGCCGAAGGTGTTCGGCGACGCGCGTGGTTTCTTTCTCGAGAGCTGGAACGCGCGGGTGTTCCGAGAGGCGACCGGCTGCGACAACGCGTTCGTGCAGGACAATCACTCCCGCTCGCGGCGCCACGTGCTGCGAGGCATGCACTACCAGCTGGTACGGCCGCAAGGCAAGCTGGTGCGGGTGGTGGCCGGCGAGGTGTTCGACGTCGCCGTAGACCTGCGTCGTTCGTCGCCGAGCTTCGGCCGATGGACCGGCGTGCGGCTCGACGCGTCGGGGCATCGGCAGCTCTGGGTGCCGCCCGGCTTCGGGCACGGCTTCTTGGTACTCAGCGAGACCGCCGACCTCCTCTACAAGACGACCGAGTACTGGTACCCGGAGCACGACCGGGCGCTGGCCTGGAACGATCCCGATCTGGCCATCGACTGGCCGCTATTGGGTGCGACGCCGCAGCTCGCCGCGAAGGACGCAGTCGCGCCGCGCCTTCGCGACGCACAGTTCTACGATTGAGTCGCCTGGTGCGCCGTCTCTGGCGTGTCCCGGCGTTGCTCGCGCTGCTGCTGGGCGGCCTGGCCACGGTGTTCCTGGTGTTCCCGCTG
>CAYGZN010000677.1:0-1786 GCA_964354355.1 uncultured Burkholderiaceae bacterium
GTCCGCGCTGCGCGCGGCCTGGAGCCGCGTCGCGGTCCGCGTCGCCGGCAGCTGGATCGCCGCGGCGGCGCTGTTGATGGTCGGCTGGCTCGCGCGTGCGAGTGGCTAGGGCTTCGGATGGCGGACAATGACCCGCATGCCGACGACTCCAGCCAAGCCTTCCGCCGCCGCGCTCGACCCGCAGCGGGTGGCCGCGATCGGGCAGGTCGATTGGCTTGCCGAGTGCGAGCCCGATACGCTGTGGCTGCTGGCCCGTCATTCGCGCCTGCTCAAACGCAAACCCGGCGAGACCGTGATCCGGCGCGGTGAACGGGTCGACTGTCTGCACCTGTTGACGGCGGGCAGCCTCGAGGTCGGCGTCACCACCGCGGCAGGCAGGCACTTCGTCACGAACTTCCTCGAGCCGGGCCAGGTGTTCGGGCTCGTTCCGCTGCTCGACGGCAAGGGCGCGATCCACGATGCGCGTGCGCACGAGCCGTGCACGCTGCTGCTGATCCCCGCGCAGGACTTCCACGCGGCGCTGCAGGTCGACCCGGCACTGCAGCGGCGCGTGCTCAGCTTGCTCGCAGGGCGCTCGCGCCGCCTGTACACGTCGCTGACCGACACGTCGGTGCAGCCGCTGGTGCGGCGCCTGGCCCGGCTGCTGCTGTCGCTGCGCGCCGCCTATGGCGTCGAGGCGCGGGCCGAGGGCAATGCGATCGGCTTGAGGGTCTCTCAGGAGGGACTGGCCGCCACGCTCGGTGTGCCGCGGCAGCGGCTCAACGGCGAGCTCAGGTCGATGGAGCGCGAGGGGGTCGTGCGAATGGCCTACTCCCGGATCCTGATCGTCGACGAAGCGGCGCTGCGCGACCTGGCCGCCGAATCGCGGGACTGAGGGGCCGCCCAAACGTCGCGCAAGGGCCGCGCGCCCGGTGGAACACAGGGCGCAGATCGAGGGGGCCCGTACCCGTCAACGCTTCTCGATCTGACAAGGTGCCGCGATCTCGAAGGCCGAGGTGCTGATGTAGCGGCCCCGGGGGTAGTAATCGCCCATGTCCTTGGCTTCGTCGCCCACCTTGCCGATGTTCTGCACTGCGTTCTTGAAGTCGCCGGCGCCGAGCATGTGGCGCAGCTGCAGCACCGTCACGTCGGCGTCGACGGCGCCGTCGCCGTCGTCGGCCATCGGCAGCCAGGCGATGCCGCACTCGGGGATCGCGTTGCGCGGCCGGTCGGCAGCGCGGCTCACCACGATGGTGTAGAAGCCGTCCGGCCCCACCGGCACGTTCTCGTCGTGCACGCACTGGTTGACCCGCGTGTTGGCGAAGCCCTGGTTCGAGCAGAACGACCAGTAGCGCAGGTCGCCGGTGCCCATTTTGGCGTCCCCGTTCAACGTCTTCGGCGTCGTCGGCGCCTTGCCGCGCACGACGAACACCTTGCCCAGCTTGCGGTTCAGGATGGTGCGGATGTACTGGTTGTCCAGGTTCGGGTAGAAGCCGCCCTCGCTCCTGCGCGCGTCGGCTTTCGGGGGCGTGCCGGTGTAGATGCCGTACAGCGCGTCGCGGTCGAGCTGCTGGTACCACACGGGCGGGTTCGCTGCCGGGTAGATTGGCGAGAACTTGGCCGCGGCGGCCAGCAGCTCGTAATACTTGTCCATCGGCACGGCCATGGCGGCCGGGTCGAGCTGCAGCGGCTGGCGCGTGCGCAGCGCGGTGCAGGCCTCGGCACCCCTGAGCACCTTGCCGTCGGCCAGGGTCAGCACGGGGACCGGCAGGCCGGCGCCCGCGGTCTCGTCGGTGCCCCTGTCGCC
>CAYGZN010000678.1:0-1232 GCA_964354355.1 uncultured Burkholderiaceae bacterium
GGCGCTGTGCATGGGCGAGGCGGCGCACCCCGATCCCGCCCGCCGCTGGCTCGCGCAGCCTCGAGGGGATCGAGCCCGCGTGCGGCCAGCGCACCGGGGCGATAGCCCTGCACGAACACGTCGGCGCCGGCGATCAGTTCGCGCGCCGTCGCCAGCCCGCTCGCGGTCCGCAGGTCGACGTGCGCGGAACGCTTGCCCCGGCCGGTGTCGACGACCAGCGGTGCGATCGACGGCAGGTGCGGGCCGGTCACGAGCAGCACGTCCGCGCCGTGCGCGGCCAGGGTCCGGCCGCAGACCGGCCCGGCGATGATCCGCGTCATCTCGAGCACGCGGATGCCCTGCAGCGGACGCGCACCGGGCGGGGGCGCTGCGGCGGGTGCATCGGCGATGCGCTCGATCGACACCGTCGGCAGTGCGGCCACCGCCCGGCCCTGCGGATGGGCGTCCCACTGCTCGAAGCGGCGCAGCGCCGCGACCACCAGCCCCGCGTCGGCCGCCGCCTGCTCGAAGGCCAGCGACGACTGGCGCATCAGGGCCCGGCCGACCGACTCCCGATCGTTGTCGCAGCCCAGCAGCGCCAGCACGCCGTCGCGGTGGTGGGCGAAGTTGGTGTGCACCCTGACCCAACCGCCGTCGCCGCACGGGTACAGCCCGGCGATCGCGTCCCACCTCTCGGGCGCCGGCGCGTCAGCGATGCGCAGGTATCGCTCGCTGCGGAACTCGGCGGCTGCCTCCCGCATGTCGACGCACACGCGCTGGGGCGATCCGCCGCGGATGCGCCAGAATTCGGCTGCGGCCAGCGCAGCGGCGGCAATCGAGACCTGCGCGGCGGTGCCGACCCGAAACGACGACGGCAGCGCCGGATCGGCCCCGGTCAGCGTCGCGTCGGCGATCGCCTCGGGGCGCCCGCCGACGTGCCGCCAGAGCACCCCGAGTGCGTGCGCAGCCTCCATGCAGCGCAGTGTAGACCGGGGCCGGCTGCGCGTCAGCCGCCCGCCCAGTCATACAGATCACTTGGATGTCTGTAGAATCGTGCCGGTTCGCGGCCCCGGCCGCGACGGGTCGGCGCTGCAGTGCAGACGGAGCGGGTTTCGGATGCGGATCGTCATCAGCGAGTTCATGGACGAGGCGGCGGTGGCCTGGCTGCGCGAGCGGCGCCCGGCCGACGACGTGCTCTACGCGCTCGGGGTGGACCCGTACGACCCGGACCGGGTATATGCCGGCACGTACGG
>CAYGZN010000678.1:1242-1786 GCA_964354355.1 uncultured Burkholderiaceae bacterium
GACGTGCTCTACGAGTCCGATCTCGTCGATCGCCCGGCCGATCTGGCGCGGCGGGCCGCGCCCGCCGACGCGCTGATCGTGCGCAATCGGACTCAGGTGCGCGGCGCGCTGCTGCAGGCGATGCCGGCGCTGCGCGTCGTCGGCCGCCTCGGCGTCGGGCTCGACAACATCGACGTCGACGCGTGCCGCGCACGCGGCATCGCGGTGCTGCCCGCCACCGGCGCGAACGCCGATGCGGTGGCCGAGTACGTGATCGCCTCGGCCATGCTGCTGCTGCGCGGCGCGTTCGGTGCGACCGCAGCCGTCGGGCGCGGCGACTGGCCCCGGACCACGCTGTCGTTGGGCCGCGAGATCGGCGGCAAGACCCTCGGGCTGGTGGGATTCGGCGACATCGGCCGGCGCGTCGCGCGCCGCGCACTCGCGCTGGGCATGTCGGTCATTGCCTTCGATCCGCAGCTCGACGCGGGCGACCCGGTCTGGGCGCAGACCGGGGGCGCGCCGGCCACGCTGGGCGCCGTTGTCGCCGGCGCCGACGTGCTGTCGC
>CAYGZN010000679.1:0-1782 GCA_964354355.1 uncultured Burkholderiaceae bacterium
CACGCAGCGGTTGGTGACGACATTCTGGTAGCGGCCACCCTTGCAGCGCTCACAGACACCCGAGGCGTTGTACATCTTGTTGTTCGGACATGCGATCTTCAGATCGTGCGCCGTCATGACGGTCGGCACACCCGCCTCGCGAAGCAGCGGCAGGATCGACGGCGACAGGTGATGGTAGATGTTGTGCAGATGGGCGACATCGGGCCGGAAGGTGTCGAGCAGCCGGCGCAGTTTGCGCTGCGCCTCGAACGAATAGACGACCTGCGTCGCCTTGACCACCTTCTGGGCGACCGAGTAGGTGCGCCCGATCTGGATCTCGTCGACGAAGAAGCTCGACCACGGCGTGGCGAGGTTCTGCGGGTGATGCATCGAGAAGAACGCATTGCACCAGCCCAGACCCTCCATCAGCTCCGCATGCTGGAAGTAGACGTTGTCCGCACCGCCACGGCGGTAGTGGTAGCTGTTGACGCTGAGAATCCGCGGCGGGGCGTGGGTCATGCAGAAGTCGAAAGGACGCGCTCAGGCGTTCGCCTCGTCGCGTGATCGGAATACCGACGCGATCCACTCTCGTTCGCGGGTATCGACGATTCCGAACCGGGCGACGGCGGCGACGTAGCCGATACCGGCGACCGCAAGCGCGGTCCACATCCCGGCATTGCCCGGCACCAGCCAGCCGCAAGCGGCGCCGGCGACACCCGCCAGCAGCGTGGCGGCGAGGATCGAGCGCCAGCGCCCGAGTTCGAAGCGAAGGTGCGCGCCCCGGCGGGCGAGCCCCGCGATCGCAAGCAGCGAAAATGCCGCATCGGCCACCACCACCGCGATGGGCGCCCACTGGACGATCCCGGTGGTCGACAGCAATGCCATGCACAGCGGGATGGCGACGAGCCCGGCCAGCGCCGCCCGTGCGAACACGCCGGAGTGCCCGAGGATGTAGGCGATCAGCTCCACGCCGCGGCGCACCGAATGGCACACCAGCAGCAGCAGCAGCGCGGCCAGCAGCAGCGTCGGCGACTCCACGCTGCCCCTGGATAGCCAGCCCACCAGCCGATCGCCGGTGGCAAGCGCCACCGACATGCAGGCGCCGATGACCAGAAGGTTGGCATCGACCATGCGATTGACGTCCTGCATCAGTGTCCCGAGGCTGCGGCTGCCGCCGCTCTCGAAGCGGCCGATCGCCGCCGGCCGCAGCACCGCGTAGAACATGTCCATGGGCAGGTAGCGCCGGGTGGTCTCCAGGAGCCGGGCAACGAACCCGTACGCCGCCGTTGCATCGGCGCCAAGATACCGGGCTACGAGGGTGGCAATGACTTCAGTGCCGAGCGGAAGCATCAGCCCGTAGCTGCCGTAGGCATGTCCGGCGAAGCGCGCCGAGCGCCAGCCAAGCCAGCCGTCGAGTTCCCACTTCATCGGCCGACTCGGCCAGGCGCGGCGCAGGTAGGCGGCGAGTGCCGCGAGCGCCACCACCAGGGACGCCGCCGAGGCCGCGATCTCGGCATACGCCACGCGCGTCGCGTCGACGGCGATCCCGTTGAGCAGGTACGCGCCGACGATCCCGAACAGCACCACGATGCGAATCACCTGCGCCAGCTGCGTGATACGCTGCATCAGCAGCGCCCCCATCATCTGGTCGCGCAGCATCCGCACCGGGCCCTCGATGGCGATCACAAACGCGTACACGCGCAGCACCTCGACCGGGACCACCCCGCCGAGCCACGGAGACAGAACCGGCGCCAGTTGCCAGAACAGTCCGGCCAGCAGCAGGTAGGGCACCACCGGCAGCGC
>CAYGZN010000680.1:0-1780 GCA_964354355.1 uncultured Burkholderiaceae bacterium
CCGCCCCCCCGCCCGCCGCGCCCGCCCCGCGCGCGGCGATCACGGTGCCACGACCGGTGCAGGCGTTGCGCGTTCCGGCCCCAGCAGCGGCGCGTCGTGCTCGACCAGGAACCGCTCGGCCTCCTCCAGCATGAAGTAGCGAAACGCCTCGGCCGCGGGCGACAGCACGCGCGCGAGCGGATGCACGAGGTTCCAGGTGCGCATGACCGGGGTGCCCTCGACCTCCAGCACGTGCAGCACGCCCGCGCGCAGTTCCAGCCCGAGCGTATGCAGCGACAGGAACGCCAGACCCATGCCGGCCATCACCGCCTGCTTGATCGTCTCGTTGCTGGGCATCTCCATCGCCACGCGCGGCTCCAGGTGGTGCTCACGAAAGTAGGCCTGCATCGCGGCCCGCGTGCCCGAGCCGGTCTCGCGGACGATGAACGGGTAAGGCGCCAGGGCCTGCGCCGGCACGTGGCCGATCGCCAGCAACGGATGCCCCGGCGGGGCCACGAACACCTGCGGGTGCGCGGCGAACGGCTCGGCGCGCAGCGCCAGTTCCTTCGGGGGGCGGCCCATCACGGCCAGGTCCACCTCGTTGGCCTGCAGCAGCCCGGCAAGCGTCTCGCGGTTCTGCGACACCGTGAGCCGGACCTCGACCCCGGGGTGCGCCTCGCGGAACCGGGCGAGCAGTCGCGGCACGAAGTACTTGGCCGTGCTGACCAGGCCGACCGTCAGCAGGCCCGCCTCGACCCGGCGCAGCCGCGCCATCGCGTCGTGCGCGTCCTTCAGCGTTCCCAGCAGCCGGCGTGCGTACACCAGGAAATACTCGCCGGCCGTCGTCAGGGCCACCCGGCGACCCTGCCGGTCGAACAGCGGCAACCCGACCGAGGCCTCCAGCTCCTTGACCTGCATCGTCACGGCCGGCGGCGTCAGGTGCAGCGCCTCGGCCGCGCGCACGAAGCTCAGGTGGCGTGCGACCTCGACGAACACCCGCAGCTGGCGAAAGGTCAGGTTCTTCATGGGGTCGCCCAATAATTCATATATTGCTTAATCGAATCACAATAATTCGTGAATTTACCTTATTCGACGCCGTTCCTAAAGTGTCACTCACCGCGAACCGAGGAGCCCGCCGTGAACATGCCCGTCGAAGCCGGCGTCGTCAGTGACGCCCCGATCCAGGACAAGAAGCAGCGCTACAGCGCCGGCGTTCTCAAGTACCGCCAGATGGGTTACTGGGACCCCGACTACGTGCCGAGCGACACCGACACGATCTGCCTGTTCCGGATCACGCCGCAGGAAGGCGTCGACCCGATCGAGGCGGCGGCGGCGGTCGCCGGCGAATCCTCGACGGCCACCTGGACGGTGGTCTGGACGGACCGCCTGACGGCCTGCGACAGCTACCGCGCCAAGGCGTACAAGGTCGAGCCGGTGCCCAGCACGCCCGGCCAGTACTTCGCGTGGGTCGCCTACGACCTGATCCTGTTCGAGGAGGGCTCGATCGCGAACATGACCGCAAGCCTGATCGGCAACGTGTTCAGCTTCAAGCCGCTGAAGGCGGCGCGCCTCGAGGACATCCGGATCCCGGTCGCCTACGTGAAGACCTTCAAGGGCCCGCCGACCGGCCTGGTGGTCGAGCGCGAGCGGCTCGACAAGTTCGGCCGACCGCTGCTGGGCGCCACCACCAAGCCCAAGCTGGGCCTGTCGGGGCGCAACTACGGGCGCGTGATCTACGAAGGCCTCAAGGGCGGCCTGGACTTCATGAAGGACGACGAGAACATCAACTCGCAGCCCTTCA
>CAYGZN010000681.1:0-1780 GCA_964354355.1 uncultured Burkholderiaceae bacterium
GCGGCGGCGCGTGACAGCGGCACCGCATCGAGATCCGAGCAGATGATGTCGAAGGTGTCCTGGTTGAAGACGAGGCGCGCACCCGTGGAGATGTCCGTGGTCGATGCCAGGATCAGCGGGCCATTGCCGCGACTCAGGTCGCCGAAGGTGGCGCCCCTGAAAAGGATCTCGTCGTAGAGCTGGGCCGCCAGCTCGGAGCGCCCCCACTCCGACGAAAACAGGTAGCCCCAGTTCGCCGGATTGAACGTGCGCGCGACGATCTCGCCCTGCACGTTGCGCTTGAGGAAACTGTACTCGTAATCCGTAAACAGCCGTTCCCCATACAGGCCGTAGGCCAGCGCCGTGAAACTGCCGCCGGACACGCCCGTGATGATGTCGACCCCGTCCAGGAGCCGCACGCGCTTGCCTGCCGGCCCCTCCAACTCGGTGCGCCGAAGAAACTCCAGTACCCCGTACGAGAATGCGGCCGCGCGCGTGCCGCCGCCGGAGAAGGCGAGGATCACCAGGTTGTCCCGGTCCGTCGCCATCCGGTTCTGGAAGCGGTAGCCGGAGCTTCGGTCGACCTGGCTGATCGGCGGATTGACCGGGCCGGTAGCACAGCCCGTCAGCAGGAGCAGTGCACCCAAGAACAACGTCAACGGAAGGCGTGGCAGTGACATCGGCGTATCGACTGTTTGCGGTCGGACGCACAGTCTACCGAGTCCCGGCATGGCCGGCGACTTGGGGCATGGCGGGCGCCTGGGGACCCAGCCGATCCGGGCACCGTTGACAAGGCAACGCCGTCAGCGGTGCGCCTGCGTGCCGCCGAGTCCCAGCGACCGCAACGCCGCGAGCATCGCGGTGTCCAGGTCGGTCGCCGGCAGCGGCCCGAGCAGCCGCTGCATCGCCGAGCCGTCCAGCGCGTGCGGCACGTCCCACAGATAGGCCATCTCGGCGATTTCGCGCCAGATCGGCACCAGCAGACCACCCGCGCGGATCATGCCCCACGGCATGCTGCCGCGGCGAAACCCTGTAGCCGGTGCGACGCCGAGCGAGCGCGCCGCCCGTTCGACGGCCGCGAGAAACCCGGCGCCGGTCGGAGCATGGCCGGCGAAGTGCAGCCGCGTGAAGGCCGGCAGATCGCTGCGGCCGGCGGCGGCGACGAAGGCCTGCACCAGGTCGGGAAGATAGGCCCAGGCGTGCGCGCGGTCGAGCGGACCCGGGTAGACCAGCTTGCCTTTCGCGAGCGACTTGACGACGGCCAGGTCGAGCCATGAACCGGTACCACCGCCGAAGAAGTCGCCGGCCCGGATGACAACGCTGCGCAGGCCCTGCCCGGCGCGCGCCTGCAACACCGCCTCGATCTCGCAGCGGATGCGGCCCTTGCGCGTCGTCGGGTGCTGGGGCGTGTCCTCGCCGAGCAGGGCCGGCATGCCAGCGCCGAAGTTATAGACGTTGCCGGGCAACATGAAGGTGGCGCCCAGGCGCTGCGCGACATCCACGCCCGCCCTGGCGAGCGGCAGCGCCTCGGCGGCCCAGCGCGTGTACGGCGGATTGATCGCGTGAATCACGGCGCGCACGCCGGCGGCCGCAGACGCCAGCGTCGCCGTATCGTCGATCCCGGCCGCGACGTGGCGGACGTCCTCGGGCAGCGCGTCGATCGGGCGGCGCGCCTGGGCGAGAACGCTCCAGCCCGCTGCCGCGAAGGCCCGCATGGCCGCGGCACCGAAGCGGCCGTTGGCGCCGAGGATCAGCACGGCGCCCGGCGCAGCAGCGGCCGCCGGAATGCGCGCGTCGGGGT
>CAYGZN010000682.1:0-1777 GCA_964354355.1 uncultured Burkholderiaceae bacterium
GGTCGCCGGACGTCCGGGAAGTGGTCGGCAAGGCGCTCGCGTGAACGTCGCGCGGCGTGCACGCGAGCCGGCCGTCGGGCGGCTCGGCGCGGCCGCCCGCGGAGGCCCGTCGTACCATCGGCGTATCGTCCCGGAGTCCTTCCGATGTCCAAGCAAATCAGCCTGTCGCAGTACCTGATCGAGAAGCAGCGCGACCGGAACCTGATTCCGGCCGAGTTGCGGCTGCTGATCGAGGTCGTTGCCCGTGCCTGCAAGCGAATCAGCTACGCGGTCGGCAAGGGGGCGCTGACCGGCGTACACGGCGCGTCGGGGTCCGAGAACATCCAGGGCGAGGTCCAGCAGAAGCTCGACGTGATCGCCAATGAGACGCTGCTCGAAGCCAACGAGTGGGGCGGGCACCTCGCGGCCATGGCCTCCGAGGAGATGGAGCACCCTTACCCGATCCCCAACCGGTACCCGAAGGGGGAGTTCCTGCTGCTGTTCGATCCGCTCGACGGCTCGTCCAACATCGACGTCAACGTGTCGATCGGCACGATCTTCTCGGTGCTGCGACTGCCCGAGGGCGTCAAGGAATCGCTCGAGGAGCACTTCCTGCAGCCGGGCGTCAAGCAGCTGGCCGCCGGCTACGCGGTGTACGGCCCGCAGACGCTGCTGGTGCTGACCATCGGCGACGGCGTCGCGTGCTTCACGCTCGACAAGGACACCTACTCGTGGTGGCTGACCCAGGACGGCATGCGGATTCCCGAGGACACGAAGGAATACGCGATCAACTCGTCCAACGCGCGCCACTGGTACCCGCCGGTCAGCCGTTACCTCGCCGACCTCAACGCCGGGCGGGCCGGGCCGCTGGGCAAGGACTTCAACATGCGCTGGGTCGCCTCGATGGTCGCCGACGTGCACCGCGTGATGACGCGCGGCGGCATCTTCATGTACCCGGCCGACGCCCGCGACCCGGGCAAGCCGGGCAAGCTGCGCCTGATGTACGAGGCCAATCCGATGGCATTCCTGGTCGAGCAGGCCGGCGGCATGGCCACCAACGGGCGCGAGCGCATCCTGTCGCTGCAGCCGACCCAGCTCCACGAGCGCGTCGCGGTATTCCTCGGCTCGAAGAACGAGGTGGCGCGCGTCACCGACTATCACCGCGAGGCATAGCGCCCGCGATGGGGGCGGTGGCCCGGGCGGTGAGCACGCCGATCGCCCACGCCGCAGCGGCCAGCCCCATCGACGCCGTCACCGTCACGATCGAGCCGTAGCCTGCGCACGCCAGTGGCGCGCCTGCAGGACCGCGCGACGCCGCGTCGTCGGGCGGGGCCCGCGCAACCCCGGGCGCCGGCGCGAAGATCGCGTTCACGCCGAACGGCGCGCCGGATTCGCGGGAAAACCCGTGGTCCCGCCGCAGGCGGCTGCGCACCGACGCGAGCAGCGCGTCGCCGCTCGTCAGCGCGAGGTCGGCGCTGCGCAGCGCCAGCGGATCGGTTCGGCCGCCGGCCGCGCCCGACACCGCGATCGGCTGGCCGCGGCGAACGCAGGCCGCGATCAGCCCCGCCTTGGCGCGCGGCGAGTCGATCGCGTCGATCACCGCGTCCGCTTCGGGTGGCACGAGCTGCTCGACGTTGTCCAGCGTGACGAAATCGTCGACGACCCGCACGTCGCAGGCCGCCGAGATGTCGCGGACCCGCTCGGCCATCACCGCGACCTTGGCCGCTCCCAGCGTGGAGTGCAGCGCGTGGACCTGGCGGTTGACGTTGGACTCGGCCACGTGGTCCATGTCGATCAG
>CAYGZN010000683.1:0-1777 GCA_964354355.1 uncultured Burkholderiaceae bacterium
CAGACCGACCGGCGCCTGCTCGAAGAAGCGCTCGAAGCGCTGCAGGTACGCCCGCAGCCGCTGCTGCATCCGGATCTCGTCGGTCTCGTCGAGCAGCGTGATCACCTCCAGCCGCTCGCCGGCGGTCGACAGGATCGTGCGTCGCATCAGCCGGCAGGAGCGCACCGAGCCGTCCTTGCGGCGAATCCGGCGGGTGAGCGTCGAGGCGACGTGCTCGCCACGCGACAGCCGCGCGCGCTGCTCGAGGACGGCTTCGCGCGTGGCGGTGTCCATGAACTCGATCGGGTCGCGGCCCTCGATTTCGCTCGCCTCGTAGCCGAGCAGCGCGCAGTACGCGCGGTTGACCTTCAACAGCCGGAAACTCGGGTCCTGGATCGAGATCGCCGATGGCGAGTCCTCGAACAGCAGCCGAAACAGCTCGCGGTCTCGAATCAGCTGGTCGACCTGCTGGCGCTCCTGCGTGAGGTCCTCCGACACCGTGAACGCGCAGGTCCCCAGCGCCGGGTCGTCGACGATCCAGGTCCGCACGCGCAGCAGCAGCCGCCGGCCGTCGCGGCGCAGGAACCGGCGCTCGGCGACGTGCACGCGGCCCTGCCGCAGCAGGTGCTCCAGCGTGCCCGCTCCGCCGCGGCCCGCGACCATCGCCTCACGGTCCTCGGGCGCGGCCAGGGTCAGCGGATCGCGCCCGAGCAGGTCGTCCCGCGTGTAGCCCAGCATGTCGCAGTAGGCGCGGTTGACATCGAGCAGGCGAAGGTCGGCGCCCTGCACGCACATCGGGCTCGGCAGGTCTTCGAACAATCCCCGGTAGCCCGGACGCGCCGATTCGGGCGCGTCCGGGCGGACCGGCGGCGGCACGTGTGCGGCGCGGGTCGCGCAGCACACCAGCAGACGTCGCCCGGCGTGTTCCTCCAGCGCCAGGGCCGCGTGCACGGCCAGCACGCCCCCGTCGGCGCAGCGCCAGTCGGCGCTCCAGTCGACCGGGCGTCCGGCCTGCGCACCGGAAACGAGCGACGCCAGCGCGGCGGGTTCCAGTGACGGGTCGATCGCGGCGATCGAGGTCGGCGCATCGCGGTAGCCCAGCGCCGAGCGCGCGGCCTGGTTCCAGCCGGTCAACCGTCCGTCGAGCGAGAGGTGCAGGACCAGCACACCCGCACCGTCCAGCGCGCACGCCAGCGCACTGGCTCGGGGCGTGGCGACAGCCGCCTGCACGGCGGCGCTTTCGGGCATCACGGCACTCATGGGCGCTCGATCTCGGTGCGGGCCACCCGGGATTCTGCCACGCATCCGCCCCGGGGCCGCGCGGCGGCAGGGCATACTGACGGCGACACATCGCCGAGGCGCCGACATGCCCGAGACCCTGCGCAGCCACATCGCCGGCCAATGGCTCGGCTCGACCCCGGATCAGGCGCTCGCCCGTGCCGTCGACGGCGACGTGGTCGCATGAAGCGGCCCACTCACGGCCTGGTGGCGTCGTCGAACCCATGAGACCGCCGCCGCCCGGCGTTCACCTGATGCTGTTCGCGTTCTTCGACGCGAGCGGGGGCCTCGATCGCGCCGCGATGTCCGCGCAGGTCGAGGCCGCCGGTGCGGCGGGCGCGGCCGGCATCGCGGTGCTGGGACTGGCCACCGAGGTCGGCAAGCTGTGTGCGCAGGAGCAGCAGCGCCTGGTCCGGTGGGCCTGCGCCGACCGCGACGCGCTCCCCGGCGCTCGCCTGCCGGTGGGCGTCACGATCACCGGCGCCAGCGTCGCGGCCGTCGCGGCCACGAACGCGTATTC
>CAYGZN010000684.1:0-1775 GCA_964354355.1 uncultured Burkholderiaceae bacterium
AGGTAGCACGAGGACAGCTGCGAGCGCTGGGTGCCCGCGTTGAACAGCGTGGGCGTCGAGCTCATGAAGTCGAACTTCGACAGCAGCTCGTAGAACTCCACCGCGCGCGCCTCGCGGTCGATCTCGTTGAGCGCCAGGCCCATCGCGACGCGCATGAAGAACGCCTGCGGCAGCTCGATGCGGCGCTCGTCGACGTGCAGGAAGTAGCGGTCGTACAGGGTCTGCAGCCCGAGATAGGTGAACTGCTGGTCACGCTCGGCGACCAGCGCGGCGCCGAGCCGCGGCAGGTCGAACTGCAGCAGCCGAGGATCGAGCAGGTCGGCCTCGACGCCGTGGCGCACGAACTCGGGGAAGTACTCGGCGTAGCGCCGGACCATGTCGGCCTGCACGACCTCCTCGCCCAGCACCTCGCGGCGCACCGTGTGCAGCAGCAGCCGCGCGGTCACCTGGCTGTAGGCCGGGTCCTTCTCGATCAGCGCGCGCGCCGACAGGATCGCCGACTTGTGGACCTCCTCGATCGGGATGCCGTCGTAGAGGTTCTTCAGCGTCTCGGACAGCACGGCGTCGGGCACGACGAAGGCGCCCAGCCCCTCGCAGGCCGACTCGACGATCTCGCGCAGCTGCGCCATGTCCAGCGGACGACTCGTGCCGGCGTCCACGACCAGCAGCGGGTGCGGCTCGGCCTGCGCCGCCTGCTGCGCCTGGCGGGCGGCGCGCTCCTGCGCACGGCGCTCGCGGTACAGCACGTAGGCCCGGGCCACCTCGTGCTCGCCCGAGCGCATCAGCGACAGCTCGACCTGGTCCTGGATGTCCTCGATGTGGAACGTGCCGCCGGCCGGCTTGTTGCGCATCAGCGCGCCGACCACCACCTGGGTCAGCTGGTCGACCAGCTCGCGCACCCGCGCCGAAGCGGCGCCCTGCCCGCCGTTGACCGCCAGGAACGCCTTGGTCATCGCGACGGCGATCTTGCCGGGCTCGAACCCGACGACCGAGCCGTTGCGGCGGATCACCTTGAAGTCCACGAAGCGCGTCGTGTCGGGACGCGTCCCGGCGCGTTCGGTGGAGGGGCCGAAACCGGCAGAAGTGACGACGGACGAACGCTGCGCGGTTTCACCGACCCATTGCATAGTGTGTGCTCCTTGGCAAATGCTGTTGTTGTCCGACCGATGCGGCAATGGCAGTGCTGCCCCGCGACTTCCTGGGAAAGAACGTCGCGTGTCTTGACACGCTCGGCAGTGGTTGTTCCGGCGCAGACGACGAAGGCGCCTGCGAACGCTAGATGTAGGGTCGAACCCTGACTGTGGGGCTAATTCTAGTGCCTCGCGCGCACCAGGGCAAGTCGTGAATCGTCCTGCCAAACAATGGGTTGGGCAAGCTTGCTCGCAAGGCGCTTGTAGTCTGGATCGACCGGCGCGAAGCACAGAACGGCGCGCTTTCGGGGCCGCATCGGCCCGCAAAGCCGCGTGTCACCGATTTGTCATCGGCCGATCGACGCTCTGGTGCGGGCTCAGGCGGCAAAGGGTCGCTCCAGCCCGCTTGCCTGCGTGGATCCGAGAAAGCGATCCCAGTCGAACGACGGTCCCGGATCGAACTTGCGCCCGGGCGCGACGTCGCTGTGACCCGCCACGAATCGCAGCGGATGGCGGGCGCGCAGCGCGGCCGTGAGCCGATCGAGCGCGCGGTACTGGGCGAGCGTGTAGGCGCGCTCGCCGGTGCCCTCGAGCTCGACCCCGATCGAGAAATCGTTGCAGCGCTCGCGGCCCTCGAAGCTCGAG
>CAYGZN010000685.1:0-1767 GCA_964354355.1 uncultured Burkholderiaceae bacterium
TGGCGGAGACGATGGGATTCGAACCCATGATGCGCTTTTGGCACATACTCCCTTAGCAGGGGAGCACCTTCGGCCTCTCGGTCACGTCTCCTGGCGTCGATCGCTCGATGCCGGCTCGGTGCGTATTGTACCCGGCTTTGCCGCCACGACGACCCGTGGGCCGGCCCGCAGGCGGCGCGCCGTACATGCCCTCACACGGCGCGAATCAGACCGGCTGCTCCAGGTCGAAGGCCTTGTGCAGCGCGCGCACGGCCAGCTCGAGGTACTTGTCCTCGATCACCACCGAGATCTTGATTTCGCTGGTGGAGATCATCTGGATGTTGATCCCCTCTTCGGACAGGGTGCGGAACATCTGGCTGGCGATGCCGACGTGCGAGCGCATGCCGATGCCCACGACCGAGACCTTGGCGATCTTGGGGTCGCCCACGATGCGCCCGGCCTGCAGGTGTCCCTTGACCTTGCCGTTGAGGACCTCGAGCGCCTTCTGGTACTCGCTGCGATTGACGGTGAACGAGAAGTCGGTCGTGCCGTCGACGCTCTGGTTCTGGATGATCATGTCGACGTCGATGTTCGAGTCGGCGATCGGCCCGAGGATCTGGTAGGCGACCCCCGGCTTGTCCGGCACGTTCATCACGGTGATCTTGGCCTCGTCGCGCGAAAACGCGATCCCGGAAATGACTGCCTGTTCCATGGGGTGGTCTTCCTCGAACGTGATCAGCGTGCCGGAGTTCATCTCCTGCTCCAGCGGCAGGTCGGGCGGGGTCAGGCTCGACAGCACCCGCGTCTTGACCTTGTACTTGCCGGCGAACTCGACCGAACGGATCTGCAGCACCTTGGAGCCCAGACTGGCCATCTCGAGCATCTCCTCGAAGGTGATGCGCGGCAGGCGCCGGGCCTCGGCGACGATGCGGGGGTCGGTCGTGTACACGCCGTCGACGTCGGTGTAGATCAGGCACTCGGCGGCGTTCATCGCGGCCGCGACCGCAACCGCCGACGTATCCGAGCCGCCGCGCCCCAGCGTCGTGATGTTTCCGTCCGGGTCGACCCCCTGGAAGCCGGTGACGACCACGACGCGGCCCGCGTCCAGGTCGGCCCTCAGGCGCGCGTCGTCGATCCCGGTGATGCGGGCCTTGGTGTAGGCGTTGTCGGTGCGCACCGGCACCTGCCAGCCGGCGTAGCTCACGGCGTCGAGCCCGAGCGCCTTGAGCGCCATCGCCAGCAGGCCTACGGAGACCTGCTCGCCGGTGGACGCGATCACGTCGAGCTCGCGCGGGTCGGGCTGCGGCTGGATCTCACGGGCCAGCGCGATCAGCCGGTTGGTCTCGCCCGACATCGCCGAGGGCACGACCACCATCTGGTGGCCGGCCCGATGCCACTTGGCCACGCGCTGCGCGACGTTCTTGATGCGCTCGACCGAGCCCATCGACGTGCCGCCGTACTTGTGAACGATCAGTGCCATGGGTCGGTTCCGCGTCCTTCGGGCCGGCACCCGGGCGTGGCGACGGGCGGCGGGCAAAGCCCGCGATTATACATGGTGCGCCGCACAAAACCAGGCGCGCGGGTCGTCCCCGCCCTGCGGCGCCCAGCTCAGCCGGACCCCGTCGGCGCCCCGCGGCCAGCCCGGCGAGTGGTCCATGCCGTACGGCGCCGCGAACAGCAGCCGGTCGCCGGCCCACACGGTCGGAAACAGCGGGCGCATCCAGCCCGGCACGCCGCCCTCCTGGTGCAGGTTCTTCATCGTGCGCGCGGGTCCGCCACGAACCGGTC
>CAYGZN010000686.1:0-1765 GCA_964354355.1 uncultured Burkholderiaceae bacterium
CGTGACCCATGGCCACGATGCCGCCCACGTCGCGTCGGCCGACTGCGTCGTCACCTCGACCGCGGTCCGCCCCGACAATCCGGAGGTCACCGCCGCGCGCGCCCGCCGGATCCCGGTCGTGCCGCGCGCGCTGATGCTGGCCGAGCTGATGAAGCTCAAGCAGGGCGTGGCCATCGCGGGCACCCACGGCAAGACCACGACCACCAGCCTGGTCGCTTCGGTGCTGGCCGCGGGCGGCCTGGACCCGACCTTCGTGATCGGCGGGCGGCTGGTCAGCGCCGGCGCCAATGCGCGGCTGGGCACGGGCGAGTACATCGTCGTCGAGGCCGACGAGTCCGACGCGTCGTTCCTGAACCTGTCGCCGATGATCGCGGTGATCACGAACATCGACGCCGACCACATGGAGACCTACGGCCACGACTTCGCGCGGCTGCGCCAGGCGTTCGTGGAGTTCACGCAGCGCCTGCCGTTCTACGGCGCGGCGGTGCTGTGCATCGACGACGTCCACGTGCGAGAGATCCTGCCCTTCGTGTCCAAGCCCGTCATCACCTATGGCTTCTCCGAGGGGGCGCAGTTCCGCGCGGTCGACGCCCGCGCCGACGGCCAGCGGATGCGCTTCGCGCTCGAGCGCGTCAACGGCGACGCGCGCGAGCCGCTGCAGGTCGTGCTGAACCTGCCCGGCCTGCACAACGTGCAGAACGCGCTCGCCGCGATCGCGGTGGCCGACGAACTCGGCGTCGCGGACGCGGCGATCGTGGCGGCGCTGGCCGACTTCCACGGGGTCGGGCGCCGGTTCCAGAGCTACGGCGAGCTGCCGGTGGCGCCCGCGCACGGCGGCGGCGCGTTTGCGCTGGTCGATGACTACGGCCACCACCCGGCCGAGATGGCCGCCACGATCGCCGCGGCGCGCGGCGCGTTCCCCGGGCGGCGTCTGGTGGTGGCGTTCCAGCCGCACCGTTTCACGCGCACGCGCGACCTGTTCGAGGACTTCGTGAAGGTGCTGTCCACGGTCGACGCGCTGCTGCTGGCCGAGGTCTACGGCGCCGGCGAGCCGCCGATCGTGGCGGCCGACGGGCGCAGCCTGGCGCGCGCGCTGCGCGTGGCGGGCCGGGTCGAGCCGGTGTTCGTCGAGGACGTCGCGGGCATGCCCGAAGCGATCCTGGCGGCGGCGCGTGCCGGGGACGTGGTCGTGACGATGGGCGCGGGTTCGATCGGCGGCGTGGCGGCGAGCGTGCGCGACGCGGCGCTGAACAGGGAGGTGGCTCATGGCTGAACTTGGCAAGGTGGCGGTCCTGATGGGCGGGCGCTCGGCGGAGCGCGAGGTCTCGCTGATGTCCGGCACCGGGGTGCTCAAGGCGCTGCGCGCCAAGGGCGTCGATGCCCACGCGTTCGATCCGGCCGAGCGGCCGCTCGACGACCTTCGCCGCGAGGGCTTCGAGCGCGTGTTCATCGCGCTGCACGGCCGCTACGGCGAGGACGGCACCGTGCAGGGGGCGCTCGAGCTGCTCGGGCTGCCCTACACCGGCAGCGGCGTGATGGCCTCGGCCATCGGCATGGACAAGATCTACACCAAGCGGATCTGGATGACGCACGGCCTGCCCACGCCGGGCTTCGCGATCGCGCGCAGCGCGAGCGACGTGCTGGCCGCCGCACGCCGCTTTGGGCTGCCGCTGGCGGTCAAGCCCTCGCGCGAGGGCTCGACGATCGGCTTCACCAAGGTGGTGTCCGAGGACCAGTGCGCGGCGGCCTACGAGATCGCCCGGCG
>CAYGZN010000687.1:0-1765 GCA_964354355.1 uncultured Burkholderiaceae bacterium
CGTGCATTTCGAGGACATCAGCGCAGACGCGGCCATCCCCAAGTTCCACCCGATCGAGGCCGCGCGTCGCGATGAGCGCTGACGGGTCCATGCTCGACCCGGCCCGCCTGCGCGTCGCGGCGATGCAGGGCGCGGCCTTCGACTGGCGCGATCCACTGCGCATCGACGACCTGCTCACGCCCGAGGAGGTGCAGGTCCGGGACGTCGCGCACCGCTATGCGCAGCAGCGGCTGATGCCGCGCATCCTGCAGGCACACCGCCACGAGACCTTCGACGTCGACGTCATGAAGGAGATGGCCGAGCTCGGATTCCTGGGCGCCACCATCGAGGGATTCGGCTGCGCCGGCATCAGCTTCGTGTCCTACGGGCTGATCGCGCGCGAGTTCGAGCGCGTGGACACCAGCTTCCGATCGGCGTTGGGCGTGCAGAGCGCGCTGGCGATGATGCCGATCTACCTGTTCGGAAGCCCCGAGCAGCGCCAGCGATACCTGCCGGCGATGGCCCGTGCCGACCGGCTGGGCTGCTTCGGCCTGACCGAACCCGACCACGGGTCCGACCCCGGCGGCATGATCAGCCGCGCGCGCCGCGTCGACGGCGGTTACCGGCTCAGCGGCACCAAGACCTGGATCACGCACGCGCCGATCGCCGACCTGATGATCGTCTGGGCCAAGGACGACGGCGGCGTCGTGCGCGGCTTCGTTCTTGAGCGCGGCATGCCGGGCCTGTCTACCCACAAGATCGAAGGCAAGTTCTCGGTCCGCGCATCGCCCACCGGGCAGATCGTGATGGACGACGTGTTCGTCCCCGAGGCGCAGCGCCTGCCCGATGCGAACGGCCTGGCCGCGCCGTTCGCCTGCCTGAACAACGCCCGCTTCGGGATCTGCTGGGGCGCGATGGGCGCAGCCGAGTTCTGCTGGCACGCGGCCCGGCAGTACGTGCTGGACCGCAAGCAGTTCGGCCGGCCGCTGGCCGCATTCCAGCTGGTCCAGAAGAAGCTCGCCGACATGCAGACCGAGATCACGCTGGGCCTGCTGGCCTGCCTGCACGTCAGCCGGCTGCGCGACGCGGGCCGCGCCAGTCCGGAGATGGTGTCGCTGCTCAAGCGCAACTGCGCGGGCAAGGCGCTCGAGGTGGCCCGCATCGCGCGGGACATGCACGGCGGCAACGGCATCGCCGACGAGTACCACGTCATCCGCCACCTGCTGAACCTGGAGACGGTGAACACGCTGGAAGGCACCCACGACATCCACGCGCTGGTGCTGGGTCGCGCGCAGACCGGCATCTCGGCGTTCGCCGGATAGCGCAGCGTGAGCGAGGCACCGCCCCGCCAGCCCTCTGTCGGCGACAACGACGATCGGACGGATCGGGCCGCAGCCGTGTCGCACCTGGTCAGCCCGCGCTCGATCGCGATCGTCGGGGCGTCGGCCGACCTGTCCAAGATCAATGGCCGCCCGCTCAAGCACCTGCTCGACAAGGGCTACGCCGGGCGCATCTACCCGATCAACCCGAAGTACCCGCAGATCGCCGGCGTGACCTGTTACGCGACGGTCGCCGCGCTGCCCGAGGCACCCGACATGGCGGTCGTCGCGCTGCCGGCCCGCGAAGTGCCCGACTGCATCGAGGCGCTGGGCGATCGCGGCGTACGTGCCGCGGTGATCTTCAGCTCCGGGTTCGGCGAAATGGGCGCCGAGGGCCTTCGGCTTCAGGAACAGCTGCTCGAGCGCGCGCACCGTCTTGCGGCCGCTCACCTTGACTTCCTGAACGT
>CAYGZN010000688.1:0-1760 GCA_964354355.1 uncultured Burkholderiaceae bacterium
CGTTCTGGTGGATCGCGCGGCGCTCCTCGGTCTTGATCGGGCCGGCTTCGTCGATCGGGCGGCCCAGCACGTCCATGATTCGGCCCAGCGTCGCCTCGCCGACCGGCACCTCGATGCCCTTGCCGGTGTTGGCCACCGGCATGCCGCGGCGCAGGCCGTCGGAGGAGCCCATGGCGATGGTGCGCACGACGCCGTCGCCGAGCTGCTGCTGGACCTCGAAGGTCAGGCCTTTCTCGGCGAGGCTGCTGCCGGTGTCCTGCAGCACGAGTGCGTCATAGACGTGCGGCATCGAGTCGCGCGGGAACTGGATGTCGACCACCGCGCCGATGCACTGAACGATCTGCCCTTGTTGCATGTTGGGAGCCCCTTGATCCGTGTTGTGTCCGTGAATTCGTTGTGACTGCAGGCCGGGCCAATGCGCGGGCCTAGACGGCGGCCGCGCCGCCGACGATCTCCGACAGTTCCTTGGTGATCGCCGCCTGCCGCGCCTTGTTGTACGACAGCTGCAGTTCGTCGATCACCTTCTTGGCGTTATCGGACGCCGACTTCATCGCGACCATCCGCGCCGACTGCTCGGAGGCCAGGTTCTCGGCGATCGCCTGGAAGATCAGCGCCTCGACGTAGCGCAGCAGCAGCTCGTCGATGACCGTCTGCGAGTCGGGCTCGTACAGGTAGTCCCACGAGTACTCGCGGGTCGTCTCCTGCAGTCGGCTCGGGTCCAGCGGCAGCAGCTGCTCGATGACGGGCTCCTGCTTCATCGTGTTGATGAAGCGGGTGTAGGCCAGGTAGACGGCGTCGATGTCGCCGGCGGCATACGCGTCGAGCTGCAGCTTGACCGGGCCGATCAGCTTCTCGAGGTGCGGCGTGTCGCCCAGCTGGGTGACGTGCGACACCACCTGGGCGCCGATCCGGCTCATGAACCCGAGGCCCTTGTTGCCGATCGCCGTGACCCGCACCGACCCGCCGGCCTTCTCGAGCTCGCGCAGCCGCGCGGTGACCATCCGCAGGATGTTGGTGTTCAGGCCGCCACATAGCCCCTTGTCGGTGGTGACCAGGATCAGCCCCGCGTTGCGGGTCTGCTCGCGCCGCTGCAGGAACGGGTGGCGGTACTCGGGGTTGGCGTGCGCGAGGTGGGACGCGATGTTGCGGACCTTGTCGCCATAGGGGCGCAGACGCCGCATCCGCTCCTGCGCCTTGCGCATCTTGGACGCGGCGACCATCTCCATCGCCTTGGTGATCTTGCGCGTGTTCTGCACGCTCTTGATCTTGTTGCGGATCTCTCTGGAGCCTGCCATGGCAGCCCTTGCCCTTGTGTCGGTCGGCGCCGGTCAGTACGCGCCGGTCTTCTTGAACTGCTCGATCGCCTGCTTCAGCGTGTCCTCGTCTTCCTTGGACAGGTCCTTGGTCTTCTCGATGTTCTCGGCCAGGCCGGCGAACTTGGTGCTGACGAAGTCGTGCAGGCCGCGCTCGAACGGCAGCACCTTGGCGACGTCGATGTCGTCGACGTAGCCGCGCGTCACCGCGAACAGCGACACCGCCAGCTGCCACACCTGCAGCGGCTGGTACTGCGGCTGCTTGAGGATCTCCATCACGCGCCGGCCGCGCTCGAGCTGGCGGCGGGTGGCGTCGTCCAGGTCCGACGCGAACTGTGCGAAGGCCGCCAGCTCACGGTACTGGGCGAGGTCGGTCCGGATGCCGCCCGACAGCTTCTTGATCGCCTTCGTCTGCGCGGCGCCGCCGACGCGCGACACCGAGATGCC
>CAYGZN010000689.1:0-1756 GCA_964354355.1 uncultured Burkholderiaceae bacterium
CCGCCGCGCTGCACGTTGACGACCACCAGCGGAATCTCGGCCATCACCGCCAGGCCGATCGCCTCCTGCTTCAGCGAGTAGCCGGGTCCCGAGGTGATCGTCACCGCGCACTTGCCGGCGTAGGAGGCGCCGATCGCAAAGGCGCAGGCCGCGATCTCGTCCTCGGCCTGGTGCACCAGTCCGCCGACCTTCTCGAACACCTCGCTCAGGTAGTGCGAGGCCGACGTGGCGGGCGTGATCGGGTACATCGCGCAGATGTCCATGCCCGAGGCGATGACGCCCAGCGCAATGGCGGTGTTGCCGTTGACGACGATCTGCGGCTGGCTCGAGCGCTGCGCCGGGATGCGGTACTTGAACGGCAGGTTGGCGTCGCCCCACGCGGCGCCCGCCTCGTACAGCGCCACGTTGGTCCGGATGACCTTGTCGTCCTTCTTGCCGAAGATGCGCGCGATCTGCTCGCGCCCCAGCGCGTCGTCCAGCCCGTACAGATTGCACAGCATGCCGAGCACGAACATGTTCTTGCCGCGGCGCGGGTCGCTGACCAGCTCGCGGCAGCGCTCCTCGAGCGGAACCTCGTGCACGTCGAAGCCGTCGCGGCGCAGCGCGTCGACCGTCTTGACGTACGACGCCACGACCGCCGGGTCGCGGTGCGTGCGCCACATGTTCTCGAGCAGGATGGTCGCGCCGGGCTTCAGCTCGTGCGCCTGCACGCGCCCGATCAGCACCTGCTCGTTGAACGCCACCACCAGGTCGGTCTGGTCGCCGCCGTTGGTCACGCGCTGCGAGCCGATGCGGATGCGGATGCCGCTGGCGCCGGCCACGCTGCGCGCGGGCGGCTGGATCTCGGCCGGGATGATCTCGGTGGTCCAGATGCCGTTGCCCATGCGCGCGGCAACCGCGGCCAGCGACTGGCCGCATCGCTGGGCGCCCTCGCCGGAGTCGCTGATCACCTCGACGATGTGCTCGGGAATCGACCGGGCGGGCCGCGGGGCGCCGCCGGCGCCGGCTCGATCGACGGCGGATTCAGCGGGGGTCAGGGTCGGCGTGTCGTTCATGATGGTGCGGGCCGTGTCGGGTGGGTCGGGGCGTGCGGGCAGCTGGCGGTGGGCTCGGGCGGCGCGTCCGGCGAGTCAGGCGAGGTGCACGCGCGCGTAGTTGCGTTCGCGGCGGTCGATGCCGAAGAGCCGGCCCGCGGCGTCGCCGCCTGCGGCCTCGTAGACGGCTTCGGTGTCGCGCAGGCCCAGATAGGCCTTCATGCCGCGCGCCGCCCGGCGGCCGGCGCCCATCGCCTGGATCACCGTGGCCGCGCCGGTGACGATGTCGCCGCCGGCGTACACGCCGGCGATCGACGTGGCCAGCTGCTCGTCGGTGGCGATGTAGCCGCGCTTGTCGAGCTTCAGCCCCGAGGTCTGGCCGAGAATCGGGTTGGCGTTGGTGCCGATCGCGAACACCACCATGTCGGTCTCGATCTCGAACGCGCTGTCGGGCACCGGCACCGGGCGCCGCCGTCCCGAACCGTCGGGCTCGCCGAGCTCCATGCGCTCGCAGCGCATCGCGCGCACGCGCTTGCCGGCGTCGCCCAGCAGCTCGGTCGGGCTGGTCAACCAGTGGAACTCGACGCCTTCCTGCTGCGCGTGGTGGATCTCCTCGGCGCGCGCCGGAGCCTCGTTGCCGGTGCGACGGTAGACGCAGTAGACCTTTTCGGCGCCCAGGCGCAGCGACACGCGCAGCGCATCCATCGCCGTGTTGCCGGCGC
>CAYGZN010000690.1:0-1754 GCA_964354355.1 uncultured Burkholderiaceae bacterium
CGCACCCGTGTACATGAAGTTCCAGCCGACCCCGAGCAGGAACAGCCCGACCAGGAACTGCATCAGGTCGACGCCGGACAGCGCGATCACCGTGCAGCCCAGCATCAGCACGCACCCGGCGACGATCACCGGCATGATCCCGGCCCGCGCGATCAGCGCCCCGGTGAACAGCCCGGGCGCGAACATTCCGATCACGTGCCACTCCAGCACCAGCGCGGCCAGCGCGTAGGGGTGGCTGCAGACCTCCATCGCCAGCGGCGTCGAGACCATGACCAGGTTCATCACCCCGTAGGCCAGCGCCGCGACCAGGATCGCCACCCAGCAGGCCGGTTGCGCGAGGATCTCGGACAACGGCCGCACCGGGCCCTGCGCGGCGCCGGCGGTGCCCGCGGGCAGCCGAAGCAGCTGGGCGAGCAGCAGCGAGGCGATCCCGAAGGCCACCAGCGACAGGTACGAGCCCGCAAACAGCGTGGGCAGCGCCGTGCGGGTCAGCTTGGAGATCTCGGGGCCGATCACGCCGCCCACGATGCCGCCGGCCAGCACCAGCGAGATTGCGCGCGAGCGGAACGACGGCCGGTAGGCGTCGGCGACGTCGGCGGCGGCGAACCGGTAGCTGGCGCCGAACGCGTTGTAGGCGCCCGTCACGAAGGTCGCCGCCGCCAGCAGCAGCAGGCTGCCGCGGCTCAGCGCGTACCACGCAAGCAGCGCGCCGGCGATCGCGACCAGCGCACCGATCGTGTAGCCGGCCCGCCGGCCGAGCCGGCGCATCGTCTGGGCGGCGATCATGCTGAAGACGGCGCCGCCCAGCACGTAGCCGGTGACCGGCAGCGTGGCGAACAGCTTGTCTTCGGCGAGCGTGAAGCCGGCCAGCCCGGAGATGGCGATCAGCGTGACGTTGTTGGTCAGCAGCAGGGCCTGCAGGGCGGCCAGCAGGGCGACCTGGAACTTGAGACTGGCGATCATCGGGATCCCGGCAAACCCCGATCTTATCGAAGGGGCACCGGTACAGCGGGCCCCGCCGGCGGCAGTACACTCCCGGGCCGCCGCGCGCGCACCGGCACGGGGCGGCCCGATGCCTTTCCGCTAGAATCCGGCGGCAAGCTACCGAGGTCAAAGGGAGAACCCCATGTCGATGGCCGACCGTGACGGTTTCATCTGGTTCGACGGCAAGATGGTCGATTGGCGGGACGCGAAGATCCACGTGCTGACGCACTCGCTGCACTACGGCATGGGCGTGTTCGAAGGCGTTCGCGCCTACAAGACCGCGGCCGGCACGGCGATCTTTCGCCTGAACGAACACACGCGCCGGCTGTTCAACTCGGCCAAGATCTTCCAGATGGCGCTGCCGTGCGACTTCGACACCCTCGTGGCGGCCCAGAAAGAGGTCGTGCGGGCGAACAAGCTCGAGTCGTGCTACCTGCGCCCGATCGCCTGGATCGGCTCCGAGAAGCTCGGCGTCTCGGCGCGCGGCAACACCGTGCACGTGGCGGTCGCCGCCTGGCCCTGGGGCGCCTATCTCGGCGAGGAGGGCCTGGCCAAGGGCATCCGCGTGAAGACCTCGTCGTTCACCCGGCACCACGTCAACGTGTCGCTGGTGCGCGCCAAGGCGAGCGGCTACTACATCAACTCGATCCTGGCCAACCAGGAAGTCACGGCCAACGGCTACGACGAGGCGCTGCTGCTCGACACCGAGGGCTACGTGTCCGCGGGGGCGGGCGAGAACGTGTTCATCGTGCGCAACGGGCGGCCCTACA
>CAYGZN010000691.1:0-1752 GCA_964354355.1 uncultured Burkholderiaceae bacterium
CGCCGCCAGCTCGGCTCCAAGCTGATCAAGATGGAGTTCGACGACGCGCCGGGCAGCGCCGAAGGCGGCGGCCGCCGGGTGCGCACGGTCGACACGCCGGTCGAGCTGCGCAGCCGCTACTCGCTGAGCGACGCCGAGGTGGCCGAGCTGGCCCGCTACGCGGTCATCATCGAGAAGCACTACGGCCGTCCGATGGACATCGAGTGGGGCAAGGACGGCCGCGACGGCAGCCTGCACATCCTGCAGGCGCGTCCCGAGACGGTCAAATCGCAGGTCACCGACGGCAGGCAGTTGAAGTTCCGGCTGAAGGCGACCTCGGACGTGCTGGCGAGCGGTCGCGCGATCGGCCAGAAGGTCGGTGCGGGCCCGGTGCGCGTGATCGGCGACGCCAGCGAGATGGAGCGCGTTCAGCCCGGCGACGTGCTGGTCACCGACATGACCGACCCGAACTGGGAGCCGGTGATGAAGCGCGCCTCGGCGATCGTCACCAACCGCGGCGGGCGGACCTGCCACGCCGCGATCATCGCGCGCGAGCTGGGCATTCCGGCCGTGGTGGGCTGCGGCGACGCGACCGACCGGCTCACCGACGGCGCGCTGGTGACCGTCTCGTGCGCCGAGGGGGACACCGGCTTCATCTACGACGGGATGCTCGACACCGAGGTCAGCGAGGTCGCGACCGGCACGCTGCCCGAGCTGCCGGTCAAGATCATGATGAACGTCGGCAACCCGCAGCTGGCCTTCGAGTTCTGCCAGCTGCCCAGCGCCGGTGTGGGGCTGGCGCGGCTCGAATTCATCATCAACAACAACATCGGCGTGCACCCGAGGGCGATCCTCGACTACCCCAACGTCGACCCGGACCTGAAGAAAGCGGTCGAGAGCGTGGCGCGCGGCCACAGCAGCCCCCGGGCGTTCTACGTCGACAAGCTGGCCGAGGGCGTGGCCACGATCGCGGCCGCGTTCTGGCCCAGGCCGGTCATCGTGCGCCTGTCCGACTTCAAGTCCAACGAGTACCGCAAGCTGATCGGCGGCTCGCGCTACGAGCCCGACGAAGAGAACCCGATGCTCGGCTTTCGCGGCGCGTCGCGCTACATCGCGCCCGACTTCGCCGAGTGCTTCGAGATGGAGTGCCGCGCGATGCTGCGGGTGCGCAACGAGATGGGGCTGACCAACGTCGAGCTGATGGTGCCGTTCGTGCGCACGGTCCGCGAGGCCGACCTGGTCGTCAAGCTGCTGTCGCGCTACGGCCTGCGGCGCGGGGAGGGCGGCGACGGCACCGGTGGCGGCCTGCGGCTGATCATGATGTGCGAACTGCCGTCCAACGCGCTGCTGGCCGCGGACTTCCTGCAGTTCTTCGACGGGTTCTCGATCGGCTCGAACGACCTGACCCAGCTGACGCTGGGGCTGGACCGCGACTCCGGCCTGGTGGCCGAAGGCTTCGACGAGCGCGACCCCGCCGTCAAGGCGCTGCTCGAGATGGCGATCCGGGCCTGCCTGAAGGCGGGCAAGTACGTGGGCATCTGCGGCCAGGGGCCGTCGGACCACCCCGACCTCGCTGAATGGCTGATGCGCCAGGGCATCGAGTCGATCTCGCTGAACCCCGATACGGTCATTCCCACCTGGCAGCAACTCGCGGCGCTGCGCTGACCCGGGTGGCGCCACGCAGCGCCACGGAGCGCCGCGCGCATCCGGGCGGCGCGCGCGGCCCAAGTGCGCGCGGGCCCTCAGCGGCGCGCGCGGCTCGAGGGCGCGCGG
>CAYGZN010000692.1:0-1746 GCA_964354355.1 uncultured Burkholderiaceae bacterium
GGCCTGACGGTCTACGCGGCCTACGCGTTCGGTGAGACCACCTGCGACGTGGCCGAGGCCACCTGCACGCAGATCGGTGCCAACTCGGGCCAGGTGGGCGGCGGTGGCGACATCTGGGGCCTTGCCGCGGGCTGGCAGTGGGGCGGTCTGTACGTGGGTGGCGGTTACCACAATGTGATGAACACCCGCAATCTTGGCCAGAACGGTGGCGGCGGCACGCTGAAGGACGTCGCTGCGATCGCCGCGTCGTACAGCTTCGGCGCCTTCGGCGTCAGCGTGGGCTACACGGCGCTGGGCTTCGACGGCAACGGCGACGTGTCGAACATCCTGGCCAGCGCGTTCTGGAACATCCTGGGTGGCACGTTCTACCTGAACTACTCGTACATCGACATCAGCGGCTTCGGTGGCGTGGGTGGTTACGTGGGTGGCAATGGCAACCAGGTGGGCGTGACGTACGCCCGTCCGCTGTCCAAGCGCACCGACTGGTACCTGGCCTACGGGTACAACGAGCTGTCGGCGTTCACCCCGACGGCTGCTGCCAACAGCCAGTACAACGACCTCAACCCGATGCGCTTCGCGGTCGGTGTGCGTCACCGCTTCTGATCGGTCGCTGGCTTCGGCCAGCTTCCCTTCGGGATTCAAACGCCGGGCTCGTCCCGGCGTTTTTCATTTCGGCCGCCCCCCGGGCGAGTCGGTGTTGTCCGGCGTCGGGCGAACCCGATATCATTGACACCTGATTAGTTCAGGCCTCAACGATCCGGAGGGCTCGATGGACGCTGCCGGCGTCGATCACGAGACGCGGCTGGAACCCGAGGACCACTTCGCGGTCCGGCTGTGGCTGCGGGTGCTGACCTGCGCGAACCTGATCGAGGGCCGTATCCGCAACCGCCTGCGCCGCGAGTTCGACAGCACGCTGCCGCGGTTCGACCTGCTGGCGCAGCTGGAGCGGGCGGACGGGCTGAAGATGAGCGAGCTGTCGCAGCGCCTGATGGTCACCGGCGGCAACGTGACCGGGGTGGCCGACCAGCTCGAGCGCGAGGGCTGGCTGGTGCGCGAGGCGGTGCACAACGACCGCCGCGCCACCCGGCTGCGCCTGACCGAGGCCGGTCGGCAGCGGTTCGCCGGCATGGCCGCCACGCACGAGCAGTGGGTGGTCGACATGCTCGGCGTGCTCACGCGCGACGAGCAGCAGCAGCTGCACGCGCTGCTGGGCAAGCTCAAGCAGGGGCTGCGCGCCGGTGCCGCTCGCGCGAACGACGAACGGAGATCGCCATGACACTGAACCAGGCCATGCGGCGTACGTTCGCCGACCACACGCCGCGCCACTTCGCGATGACCGTGCAGGACCGCGTGGCGACCGTCACGCTGAACCGGCCCGAGCGCAAGAACCCGCTGACCTTCGACTCGTACGCCGAGCTGCGCGAGCTGTTCCGCGCGCTGCCCTACGCGCACGACGTGAAAGCCGTGGTGCTGACCGGCGCCGGCGGCAACTTCTGCTCCGGCGGCGACGTGCACGAGATCATCGGGCCGCTGGTGGGCATGGCGATGCCCGAGCTGCTGGAGTTCACGCGCATGACCGGCGACCTCGTGCTGGCGATGCGCCGCTGCCCGCAGCCGATCGTGGCCGCCATCGACGGCGTGTGCGCCGGCGCCGGCGCGATCCTCGCAATGTCGAGCGACCTGCGCCTGGCTACGCCGGCGGCGCGCACCGCGTTCCTGTTCACCCGGGTCGGGCTGGCGGGCTGC
>CAYGZN010000693.1:0-1737 GCA_964354355.1 uncultured Burkholderiaceae bacterium
CGCCGTTCGCCGAAGGCGTGCACGACGAGCTCGACGCCGACCTGCTCCACCGTATGGTCAGCGAGGCGGCGTATTACCTGGCCGAGCGGCGCGGATTCGAGGAAGGCTACGAGGTCGAGGACTGGTTGCAGGCCGAGGCCGACGTCGATCACATGCTGCTGCGCGAACGCACCGGTGGCAACCCGCCGTGAGCGGGCCCGCGCGAATCGACTACCGGGCACGCGATGCCGCGGAGCAGCTCCCCGGGCAGCTGACGCAGCGTACCTACGCGCTGGTGCTGGCCGGCGGTCGCGGCAGCCGGCTGCGCCAGCTGACGGACTGGCGCGCCAAGCCCGCGGTGCCCTTCGCCGGTAAGCACCGGATCGTGGATTTCCCGTTGAGCAACTGCATCAACTCCGGCATCCGGCGCGTCGGCGTGCTCACGCAGTACAAGGCGCAGAGCCTGATCCGGCACATCGAACACGGCTGGGGATTCCTCGAGGTCAGCCTCGGCGAATACATCGACGTGCTGCCCGCGCAGCAGCGCCTCGACGACACCTGGTACAGCGGCACGGCCAACGCGGTGTTCCAGAACCTCGACATCGTGCGCGAGACGAACCCCGAGCACGTGCTGATCCTGGCTGGCGACCACGTCTACAAGATGGACTACGGCCGCATGCTGGCCGATCACGTCGCGGCCGGCGCCGACGTGACGGTGTCGTGCGTCGAGGTGCCGCTCGAGCAGGCGCGCGACTTCGGCGTGATGGGGGTCGACGCCCACGACCGGGTGACGGCGTTCCTGGAGAAGCCGTCCGACCCGGCGCCCGTGCCGGGGCGGCCCGGCGTCGCGCTGGCCAGCATGGGCATCTACGCGTTTCGCACCGCCTACCTGTTCGAGCAGCTCGAGCGCGACGCCGCGCACGCCGGGTCCAGCCACGACTTCGGCAAGGACCTGATTCCCTACGCGGTGGACCACCACCGCGTGGTCGCGCATCGCTTCGAGCGCAGCTGCGTGAACATGGTCGGCGACCGCCCGTACTGGCGCGACGTGGGCACGATCGACGCCTACTGGGAGGCTAACATCGACCTGACGCAGGTCGTGCCCGAGCTGAACCTGTACGACGACCAGTGGCCGATCCGGGGCATGCAGCGCCAGTTGCCACCGGCCAAGTTCGTGTTCGACGACGAGGGCCGCCGCGGCGCCGCCACCGACTCGCTGGTCTCGAGCGGCTGCATCGTCAGCGGCGCGCGCGTGCGCCGCTCGATCCTGTTCTCCAAGGTCCGGGTCGGCGAAGGCAGCCAGATCGAGGACTCGGTCGTGCTGCCCAACGCGGTCATCGGGCGCGACGTGCGGCTGCGCCGCGTCGTGCTGGACAAGCACTGCATCGTGCCGGACGGCCTGCAGGCGGGGCTCGACGCGCAGCGCGACCGGCAGCGCTTCCACGTGAGCGAGCGCGGCATCACGCTGATCACGCCGGAGATGCTGGGGCAGTCGCTGCACCGGAGCCCGTGACGGCGCCAGGGCGGTCGCGATGCACTGGCACGGCCTGACCGGGGGGCAGGCACTCGAGCGCCTGGGCACCGACCCGAGCCGCGGTCTGAGCGCGGCCGTGGCGCGCGAGCGGCTCGAGCGCCACGGCCCGAACGTGCTGGTCGAGAAAGCGCGGCGCCCCGCCTGGCGCCTGCTGCTGGAGCAGTTCACCGATTTCATGATCCTGGTGCTGATCGCGGCGGCGGTCGTATCCGGCGTGATGGGCG
>CAYGZN010000694.1:0-1732 GCA_964354355.1 uncultured Burkholderiaceae bacterium
CACGCGGGTCGCCTACTAGTGACGCGCCGACCGTCTCGCCGGGGCCCGTCAGCAACTGCACCGCCGCCGGCGGCACGCCGGCGGCCCACAGCGTGCGCACGGCGTGCGCCGCGACGAGCGGCGTCTGTTCGGCGGGCTTGGCGAGCACCGTGTTGCCCGCGGCCAGTGCGGCGGCCACCTGACCCGTGAAGATGGCCAGCGGGAAGTTCCAGGGGCTGATGCACACCACCGGACCCAGCGGCCGGTGGGTCGCGTTGTCGAACGACTCGCGCACCTGTCGTGCGTAGTAGCGCAGGAAGTCGACGGCCTCGCGCACTTCGGCCACCGCGTTGGCGCAGGTCTTGCCGGCTTCGCGCACGAGCAGCGGCACGAGCCGCTCGGTGTCGGCTTCGAGACGGTCGGCCGCCGCGTCGAGCCGCGCCGCACGATCGGCCGGCGCAACCGCGGCCCAGTCCGCCGACGCGGCGTGCGCCGCAGCCAGCGCGGCCTGCACGCCGGCCGGCGTGGCGTGGCGAACCGTGCCCACCCGGTCGCGCCGATCGGCGGGGTTGAGCACCGGCAGGGCCGCGCCGGCGTGATCGTCGGCGAGACTGTCCGCCGCCAGCATCGGCGCGGCGTCCCAGCACGCGCCGGCCTGCGCCGCGAAGCACCCCGCGAGCGCCCGCAGCGGCGCCTCGCTCGCCAGGTCCAGGCCGCGGGCGCCGAGACGCTGCGCGCCGTACAGCGCGCGCGGCAATGGGATTCCCGGGTGGGGCAGGCCCACGCTGCCTTCACGCTCGGCGGCCTGCTCGACCGTGCGCACCGGGTCCTGCACCAGCAGCTCCAGCGGCACGTCGTCGTCCGCGATGCGGTTGACGAACGACGTATTGGCGCCGTTCTCCAGCAGACGCCGCACCAGGTACGCCAGCAGCGTCTCGTGCGTGCCCACCGGCGCGTAGATGCGGCACGGCCGCCCGAGCCCGCCGCCGGGCACCGGGCCGACCACCTGCTCGTACAGGGGCTCGCCCATGCCGTGCAGGCACTGGAACTCGTACTGTCCGGCGCGCCAGTCGGGCCCCGCCAGCGTGTGGACCGCGGCCAGCGTGTGTGCGTTGTGTGTGGCGAACTGCGGGTAGACCGCATCGGGTGCCGCAAGCAGCGTGCGCGCGCACGCGATGTAGGCCACGTCGGTGTGGGCCTTGCGCGTGTAGACCGGGTAGCCGTCCTGAGCGTCGAGCTGCGCGCGCTTGATCTCGCTGTCCCAGTAGGCGCCCTTGACGAGCCGGACCATCAGCCGGCGCGAACTGCGCCGAGCCAGGTCGACGAGGAAGTCGATCACCGCCGGGCAGCGCTTCTGGTAGGCCTGGACCACGAAGCCGACGCCGTTCCATCCCGCCAGCCCCGGCTCGAAGCACAACCGCTCGAGCAGGTCCAGCGAGAGCTCGAGCCGGTCCGCCTCCTCGGCGTCGATGTTCAGGCCGATGTCGTGGCCGCGTGCGAGCCCGGCCAGGCGCAGCAGCCGCGGGTACAGCTCGCCCATCACGCGCCCGACCTGGGCGCGGCCGTAGCGCGGGTGCAGCGCCGACAGCTTGATCGAGATGCCCGGGCCGTCGTGGATGCCGCGGCCCGCCGACGCTGTGCCGATCGCGTGGATCGCCTGCTCGTAGGCGACGGCGTAGCGTTCGGCGTCGTGCGCCGTCATCGCGGCCTCGCCGAGCATGTCGTACGAGTAGCGAAAGCCCTCGGCCTCGCG
>CAYGZN010000695.1:0-1731 GCA_964354355.1 uncultured Burkholderiaceae bacterium
CCGGCCCGGCGGCCGGCCACGTCGGCGCGAACGGCTCGGCCGCGCCGGGTGCGTTGCCCGCAGCCGGCGCGGCGCCGTGGCGCAGGTCCGGCGCCACACCACCGAACGGATCCGGCGCCAGGAATGCCATCACGCTCTGCAAGACACCGGTCGGCTGCAGCGCCACCGGTTGCGGGCGAGCGAACGGCATCCTGCCCGCGCCGGGCATTGCGCCGGGCATTGTGCCGGCCAGCGCGGCAGGCAGCGCGCCAGGCAGCGCGCCCGCGCCGGCGGCGGCGGCGGCGCCCACCCGCAGCGACTCGCTGACGGCGTGGAACACGAACGAGTGGATCGACCGGGCATCCCGAAAGCGCACCTCGGTCTTGGCCGGATGGACGTTGACGTCGACCTCGGCGGGGTCCAGCCACAGGAACAGGCACCACGCGGGATGCCGGTCGCCGTGCAGCACGTCGGCATAGGCCTGGCGCACCGCGTGCGACAGCAGCTTGTCGCGCACGAAGCGGCCGTTGACGTAGAAGTACTGGCGGTCCGCGCGGGCCCGACTCGCCGCGGGCAGGCCGATCAGGCCCTGCAGGCCCAGCCCGCCCGCCTGGCGCTCGATGCGACGCGCCCCGGGCTGCTCGCCGAGCGCGGTCTCGGCCCGCTCGTGCCACGGCGCGGCCGGCCACTGCTCGACGCGGCGGCCGTCGACCAGGCACGTGAACGCGATCGACGGGTGCGCGATCGCGCCCCGGCGGAATGCGTCGACGGCGTGGGCCGCCTCGGTGGCCTGGGCCTTGAGGAACTTGCGCCGGGCAGGCGTCTGCGCGTACAGGTCGAGGACCTCGACCGAGGTGCCCACGGGTCCGGCAGCCGGCTGCGCACCGTGACCGGCGCTGTCGATCGCGCTGGCGTGCGCCGATTCGCGGGTGCGACTGACGATGCGAACCCGCGCGACCGACGCGATCGCGGCCAGCGCCTCGCCGCGAAAGCCCAGCGTGCCGACGCGCTCCAGGTCGGCGAGCGACGTGATCTTGCTGGTCGCGTGCCGCTCGAGGGCCAGCGCCAGCTCGGCGGGCGCGATGCCGCAGCCGTCGTCGCTGATCGCCACGCGGCGCACGCCGCCTTCCTCGATGCGCAGCTCGACGCGCGACGCACCCGCGTCGATCGCATTCTCGAGCAGCTCCTTGACGACCGAGGCGGGCCGTTCGACGACTTCGCCCGCGGCGATCTGGCTGACCAGGTGGTCGGCCAGCGGCGCGATCGGGCGCCGCGCATCGGGCGCGGCCGGCCGGGCGATCGGCTGCGTCGGTGTGATTTCCGCCATGCCCGGATTATAGGCGCCGTGTATCATCCGGCCCGACCATGGACATCGCGCAGTTCATCGACGTCTTCCTGCACCTCGACAAGCACCTCGAGTCGATCGTCGCCCAGTACGGGACGTGGGTCTACGCGATCCTGTTCGCGATCATCTTCATCGAGACGGGCCTGGTGGTGATGCCCTTCCTGCCCGGCGACTCGCTGCTGTTCGTGTGCGGAGCGATCGCGGCGGTCGGCGGCATGAACCTGCCGCTGCTGATCGTGCTGCTGGTCGTGGCCGCGGTGCTCGGCGACGCCGTCAACTACTCGGTCGGGCGCTACTTCGGTCCGCGGGTGTTCGGATGGGAGCAGTCGAAGTTCTTCAACCGCGCGGCGTTCGACCGCGCGCACGCGTTCTACGAGAAGCACGGGGCGGTGACGATCATCGTCGCG
>CAYGZN010000696.1:0-1730 GCA_964354355.1 uncultured Burkholderiaceae bacterium
CTTCCCGGTCGATGCGCGCGCGGTGGCCGAGTACCTGATCGCAGACGCACGCGAGCTCCTCGGCCTGCCCGTCGGGGCCCGGCCGGGCCGCTGAGCCGCAGACGTGGCGCGCCCAGCCGACCCGCACGCACTCCGGACACCCGGCGGCGCCTCGACGGCCGCGAATCCTTCCGCCGGCACGGGTGCGGTGCAGGCGCTGGAACGCCTGCTCGATGTGCAGCGTGCGGCGCTCATCGCCGGTGACCTGACGGCGCTCGAAACCACCACGCAGCAGCTCGCGGCGCTGCTCGCCGACGCCGCGTGGCAGCGCGACGCCGCAAGCGGTCCCGCCGCACCGGCGCTGCGCCAGGCGATCGGCAACGCCCGCGCAAGCGCGGCACTGGCCGCGCGCGGCGAGTCGCACGCGCTTCGCGCGCTGACGGCGCTGACCGGGCGCGACCCGCTGTACACGGCCCGCGGCGCGCGCGGCACCGCGCGTCCCCCGGGGCCGCGTCGCTTCGTGTCCGCCTGAGCCGCGAACCCAAAACAGCAGCCGGCTCGAACCGAAACGGCAGCCGGCTCGAATCGAAACGGCAGCCGGCTCGAACTGCCGGCTGCGCCCCGCCGATCAGAACTGGTAGCCGATCCGGAAGCCGCCCCAGTGGCGGCCCTGCACGAACACCGGCGCCGACAGGTCCTTCATCAACACGTAGTTGCCACCGCCCATGTCGCGCCGATAGGTCTGCAGCAGGAAGCGTCGCTGGCTGCGGCCGGCCGACAGCCCGGTGCGGTCGTTGAAGATGCGCCGGTTGCGGCAGTTCGCCGCGTTCCAGACGGGGTCGGCCCCCTGCGGCTTCGAGAACTTGGTGTTGTGCGTCGGCAGGAAGCCGTTTCGATCGACCGCCGCGCAGAAGACGACCTTGGGAAGCGACTGCAGCAGCTGTTCCTGCAGTTCGGGAAGCAGCCGGTCGGTCAGCGGCACGAAGCGCGTCATGTGCTGGACCGGGTTGGTGCCCGCGATCGGCTGGTACGACTCGTCGAACAGGTCGGCCAGCGAGATGTGCCCGCTGCTGACCGCCTGCTCGAACAGCTTCGAGATCGTCTGTGACGCGCCGAGCACCGCCTCGATGTACGGCGAGTCGACCGTCTGCACGCCGCTGCTGGCGGTGAGCTCGATCAGCGACTCCGACACGCCCAGGAACGTGCCCGCACGCTGGCGCGCCTGTCCCAGCGACCGCGCGGTCGCTTCCACCTGGTTGCTCAGCGAGCGCACCGACTCGAGCACGGTGCCGCAGATCGACAGGTTGCGCTGCGCGGCGACCGCGATGTCTGCGACCGTGCCCTCGGCCTGCGTCAGCGCCTGGTGAAACGAGCTGGCCGACTGCCCGTCGTCGATGATCTCGCGCGAGAGCTCCCCGATGCGCCGGTCGAGCTGCGCGACCGTGCTCATGATCAGCTTGGACGAATGCTCGACCTTGGCCGCGAGGTCCTTGACGGCCTCGGCGACGACGGCAAAACCGCGCCCGGCCTCGCCGGCGCGCTTGGCCTCGACCGAGGCGTTGAACGCCACCAGCCGCGTCTGCAGCGCGATCTGCGTGATCTCGCTGGCGGCCGACGACACCTCGCGCAGCGTGTCGATGACACCGGCCACCCCGTGCCCGACGTTGGCCACGGCGTCGCGCGCCAGCACGACCGACTCGCGGCTCGCCGACGTCGCCTCGTTGATCGCCTTGTTGGCCGCGTGCATGCTG
>CAYGZN010000697.1:0-1721 GCA_964354355.1 uncultured Burkholderiaceae bacterium
CGAAGCGCTCGCTGACGCGGGCCTTGCCCTCTTCATCGATCGTCTGCTCGAAACGCCCGGTCGCCACCGTGGCGAGCTCGACGCGCACCGGGCGCGGCATCAGCGCCCAAGCCGCGACCGCCAGCGCCGCCAGCGCGATGCCCGCATAGACGAGGGATCTGGCCTTCATCGTCACTCCCGTGTCTTGAGGACCGCCACCATGTCGAGGCGGTCCATCCGTCGATGCACCAGCCACGCGCTGGCCAGCCCGGCGCCGAGCATCGTCAGGCCCGCGTACGCGTAGGTGCGCGGCCAGATGATCAGCGGAATCCTGAACGTGTCCGGATGCGTGAACGCGACCAGCAGCGCGGCCAGCAGATAGCCCAGCACGTAGCCGATCGGCAGCGCGACCACCAGCTCGATGGCGAGCTCGCCCAGCAGGATCGAGGATACCTCGCGCTTGGACAGTCCCAGCACGCGCAGCGTCGCAAGCTCCCACGCACGCTCGGCCAGCGCGATGCGGGCGCTGTTGTAGACGACCCCGACGGCGATCGTCGCGGCGAACGCCGTCAGGATCGATGTGAAGAACAGCAGGTTGCGCTGCGACGTGTCGCGAAAGCTCTGCAGCGTCGCCTGCTTGGCCCACACGAACGCCACGCCCGGCAGGCGCTTGGTCGCCCGCATGAACTCGTCCCGCTGCTGCGGGTCGATGGTCACGAAGGCCCCCGAGACACGCGGACCGTCGCCGGCGATGCGGTGCAGTTCGTCGAGGTCCACGTAGGCGGCCTGCCCCATCAGGTCGTCCACGGTCCCGACCAGCGTCAGCTCGACCTGGCGGGGCTCGCCCTCGAGCAGCTCCAGCGTGACCACATCGCCGGTGCCCAGCCGCAGCCGCTGCGCCAGCCGCTGCGACATCACCACGCCGTTGGGCGGCATCGGTATCGGACGCCCCTTTGCATCGAGAAACCGGCGCAGCAGCGGCTGCGGCCCGACGCCCTGCAGCGCGGTGCGCACGCTGCGATGGCCGGCGACGGCCTTGACCGGCAGCGCACGGGTGCCTTCTGCCTGCATCACGCCCGGCAGGTGTCGGATGTCGTGCACCACGCGCGGCGCCTGCGGCTCGACGAAGCCGATCTGCACGTCCGCCGGCTGCGCGGCGAAGAAGCTGATGTCCACCAGGTAGTCCATCGCGTCGCGCCACCAGATGCCCGAGATCAGCACGGCCACCGAACCCGCCACGCCGAGCACGGTGACCGTGGCCCGCAGCGGACGGCGCTCGAAGCTGCGCGCGATCATCTTGGGCACCACGCCGAGCACACGCCCCAGGCCCAGCCGCTCCATCAGCGTTGCGCGGAACTCGGGAGGCGCGGCCGGGCGCATCGCCTGGGCCGGCGACAGGCTGACGGTGGCGTGCACCGCGTACCAGGTGCCGGCCATCCCCGCTGCGATCGTGATCGCCCAGGCCAGCGCGACCACGTCCGGCGGCAGCGCGAACCGGTAACTCGGAAAGTGGAAGAAGCCGGCGTACAGACCGGTCACGGCGGTGCCCATCCACCAGCCGACGCCGATGCCCAGCACGAGGCCCAGCGCGACGATCACCGCAGCCAGCTCCAGGTAGTGCAGACGCACCTGGGCCGTCGAGTAGCCCATCGCCTTGAGGGCGGCCACCTGGTCACGCTGCGTGGTCACGAGCCGGCTCATCACGATGTTCAGCACGAACACCGACACCGCGAGGAAGAACG
>CAYGZN010000698.1:0-1714 GCA_964354355.1 uncultured Burkholderiaceae bacterium
GGTCACGCTGGTGAAGTGACCGGCGGCTGGGGTTGCCCGGCGCAGCGCGCGAAGCCGGGCTCGGGCAGGCCGGCAAGCGGGCAGACCCGATCGCTTACCATGGGCGCTCCTGGAGGGACTCGCGCATGAAGATACTGCTGAACTGGGCCATCAACGCCGGCGTGCTGCTCGTGCTGCCCTACATCCTGTCGACCGTGCACGTCAAGGACTTCGGCACGGCGCTGATCGTCGCGCTGGTGCTCGGCCTGCTCAACGCGATCATCCGCCCGATCCTCGTGGTACTGACGCTGCCGATCACGGTGCTGTCCCTCGGCCTGTTCATCTTCGTCATCAACGGATTGATGTTCTGGCTCGCGGCGCGCCTGCTCGACGGTTTTTCGGTGTCGGGGTTCTGGTGGGCGGTGCTCGCGGCGCTCCTGTACAGCGTGATCACGTCGGCGGTCAGTTCGGTCCTGTTCAGGAACGACTGACCGGCCGCGTTCAGCGGATCGCCGCAAACGCGTCGTCGTGCAGGGCCAGCAGGCGCTCGAACACGAAGTGACTGACCGCGACCTGCTGCGCCCGGTCCATCTCGGTGAACTGGAGTCCGTACAGCACGGCCGACACGTCCGGGCGCGGGTCCGGCCCCGACGAGCGGATCGACGCGCGGGTCTGCACCGTCAGCGTCTCACCGAGCACTTCCAGCCGGAAGCCGAGGTCGACCGCAGCGAGGTCTGCGGGCAGCGCGGCCTCGAGCGCCACCTGCGCGCCCTGATGGCTCAGGTCGCCGACGAAGCCGGCCCGCACCTGATCGGCGTGCGCGCCATAGCGCATCGAGCAGGGCAGCGCCACCGCGGCGCGGCGCGTGCGCCGCACGACCTCGCGCTTGCGCTCCTCGGGTGCCGGCAGGTGCAGCTCGAGGGCCGACTCGCCGAGCAGCACCTTCTTGACCGAGCTGCCGAACGCGTAGAGCACCGCCCCGTCGAAGGTCGCGACGTCGATCGGCTCGCCTTCCTTGACGAACACCAGCTTGCCGTCCTGCACCGGGTGAGTGACCAGGAACCGGCTGCGGTTGATCAGCCCGATCAGGCGCACGTCGTACCGATGCCCGCCGCTGGTCAGGCGCAGCGCCTGGCGCAGGTCCGAGGGCGGCGGACGCTTCCAGACGAAGGGTTTGCTGCTGTGTGTCACGACGGGCATGGCGCTGCGGACCATGATACGTGATGCCGTTCACGCAGGCGAACCGACCAACGGCCGATACTGGAGCCCGAACGGCCCCGTGCGGCCGACCGGCGGAGCTCCCGACATGATCAAGTTCAGCGCGGCACCCGAGTTCGACTTCGACGAGTGGGCGACCCTGTACGAGCGCGACCCCGCGGCCTTCGAGGCACGCCGCCGCGCGTTGCTCGCGATCGAACTCGCCCGCGGAGGCCGGCACGCCGCCCCGGCCCGCGCGATGCTGCAGCGCCTGGAGGCTCAGCTCGAAGGCAAGTCCGACGCCGACCGGGCCCGGCTGTCGCTGCTGGCCATGGTGGCGTCGGCCAAGCAGATGTCGGACCGCCTGGGCGAACTCTCTCGCCAGCTCGAAGCGCGTCAGGCGCGTTCGCCGCTGCCGCGCGGTCCGCAGCCCGGGGCCGCCCAGCCCACCGATCGCACGCAGCCCTGAGCGCACGCAGCCCTGAGCGCATGCAGCCCTGAGCGCATGCAGCCCTGAGCGCACGCAGCCCTGAGCGCA
>CAYGZN010000699.1:0-1713 GCA_964354355.1 uncultured Burkholderiaceae bacterium
AGCGTCGTGGGGCAGCCGGACTGTCGGATCGGGCCGGGGCGCGGCGCGCGCGCTGCGCGGGCTCGGCCTTGAAGGTGCCGTCACCCATGTTCAGCGTGCCCATGCCGGGAATCACGAGGTCGCCGGCGCGCTGGTTCGGCTCGCACGCGCCCAGCCAGCGTGCGACCACCGCCTCGCGATCCTCGCGACGGTTGCCGGCGGCGCTGGTGTAGGTGACCACCGTGTCGATGCGGTACTCGTTTTCGAAGTCGCCCGTGGCGACGGCGCGGCTGGTGACCGTGTTCTTGCCTTCCCGGCACACCGATTCGGCGACCCAGCCCTGTCCGGCCGGCAGGAACTGCCCCAGGCTGCACGAGCCTTTCGGCCCGTTCGAACGGTCGAGGTGCGTGTCGGCCGTGTCCGTCGACTCGCCGACGCAGTACCGCGTGGGCGCCATGCCCAGCGTATCGGCGCTCGCGCTGCGCACTTCCCAGAGCCCGGCGCGGCGCTTGGGGTGCGCCAAGGCCGGGTCGCCCGAGGCGGCCAGCAGCGTGATCACGGCCGCCGACGACACGGCCCAGGCAGCATGCGCGCGCATCGGGTCAGCGGCTGCGGCACGGCATCGCTGTCGCGGCACGTCGGGGCGATGGCCTAGTTCGTGCGCTGCGCCTCGTGCACGCAGGAATCGATCATGCGCTGCCCGGTCTTGGTGTTGAGCAGCATCGACTTGGTCGGAATCTGGACCAGCAGCACCTGGCCGCGGGTGTCCTCCAGGCGAACTGCGCCGGTGACCGAGCCGACGGGCTTCATCACCCACGTGTCCTTCAGGTAACGAACGCTGACGTATCCGGGGTGCTTGGCGTTGCGCTCCACGTGGACCTTGAACTTGTCGTCGCAGACGTATTCGCCGTAGTGCACGCGCTCGGCGGCGCTCAGCTGGTCGGCGTCGGCGCTGGCCAGCACGGCCTCCTCGGCCTGGGTCGTCGGCGGCACCAGCGGCTTGGTCGGGGCCTTCTTGGCCGTCGCGGGGGTCGTTGCGGCCTTGCCGGGCGCGGCCGCGGCTTTGGCGGGCGGGCTCGCCGTGCCGGTCTTGGCGTCCTGCGCGCCGGCAGGGCCGGCCAGCGCAAGCGCACCGGCGAAGAGCATCGGGAGGGCGAAACGGGACGTGTGCAGCATGGAGGTCTCCTTCTGGGTGTGCCAAGGCGCGTGAGCGCCCGGTTGCCGTGCCCCGCGCGATGCACGGGCAGCCCGGCGGATGCGCGGTGCGCCGATCACAGCAGGTGCTGCACGCCGTCGCGTTCCTCGAGCAGTTCCTTGAGCGTCAGGTCCATTCGCTCGCGACTGAACGCGTCGATCTCCAGGCCCTGCACGATCCGGTATTCACCGTTCTCGCAGGTGACCGGGTAGCCGTACATGATGTCCGGCGGGATGCCGTACGAACCGTCCGACGGGATGCCCATCGTGGTCCACTTGCCACCGGTGCCCAGCGCCCAGTCGCGCATGTGGTCGATCGCGGCATTGGCCGCCGAGGCGGCCGAGGACAGCCCACGGGCCTCGATGATCGCGGCGCCGCGCTTGCCGACGGTCGGCAGGAACACGTCGCGGTTCCACTTCTCGTCGTTGATCAGCGCCTTGACCGGCTGGCCCGCGATCGTGGCGAACCGATAGTCGGCGTACATCGTCGGCGAGTGGTTGCCCCACACGCACAGCTTTTCGATGGCGGCCACCGGCTTG
>CAYGZN010000700.1:0-1712 GCA_964354355.1 uncultured Burkholderiaceae bacterium
CGATGTACTGGTAGGCGTGGGTGTGGATCGCCTCCTCGAACGCCTGGCGCAGCAGGAACTGGCGGCACTCGGGAGCCGTGATGTGCCGGTAGGTGCCGAGCACGATGTTGTTGGCGGCCAGCGAGTCGGCCGTCACGAAGAAGCCGAGGTTGCGCTTGACGATGCGCCGCTCGTCCTCGGTGAGCCCGCCCGGCGTCTTCCACAACGCGATGTCGCGGCTCATGTTGATCTCCTGCGGCATCCAGTGGTTGGCGCAGGTGGCCAGGTACTTCTCCCAGGCCCACTTGTACTTGAACGGCACCAGCTGGTTGACGTCGGAGGCGCCGTTGATGATCCGCTTGTCCTCGACGCGAACGCGGCGCGTGTCGGGCGTCGCAACGTGAAACGGTGCGGGCGCGGCCTTCGGCGCGGGCGTGGCCTTCGGCGCCGGCGCCGCGGCCCGGGCAGCGAAGGCCGGCGCGGCACCCCTGAACGCGGGCTGCGCGGCGGGGCCGCTCGGTGCTTTCTTCAAAGAGGTCGGTTCGTCCCAGGACAGCATCTAATGTCTCGCCTTAGTAAAGTCGCTTAACTGCTTGTACCAGCGCGAGATTCAGCTGTTATTCACAGACCGGATCTTACGTTGGCTGTATAAAGCTTGCAACGGGTTGGTGCTTACAAACTTGACTTTCGGTGGAATCCGTCGGCGCCCGCGCAACAGTCAAGTCGTCCAAGCACCGTTCAGGCCGTTTGTCAAATCGTTCGTCGGCTCAGGTGCGCGCACCGCGTGGTGCGCGCACGCGACACCGACTCACTGGCACGCTTCGCATTCGGGGTCGTCGATCGCGCAGAACTTCGGCGCGATCGGCTCGTCGGCAGCCGCGGGCGCCAGGCTCGAGGACTGCGCGCCGTACGAGAAGCTGCCCGCGTGGCCCTCCGCGGACACCGCGTTGAGCTGGCCGACCTTGTCGCCCGTGCTCTTCTCGGCGTGCGTCGCGCCCAGCGTGCGCAGGTAGTAGGTGGTCTTCAGGCCGCGCAGCCACGCGAGCGTGTAGGTCTCGTGCAGCTTCTTGCCCGAGGCGCCCGCCATGTAGATGTTCAGCGACTGCGCCTGGTCGATCCACTTCTGGCGGCGCGACGCGCACTCGACCAGCCACACCGGGTCGACCTCGAAGGCCGTCGCGTAGATCGAGCGCAGCTCGGCCGGGATCCGGTCGATGCGCGCCAGCGTGCCGTCGAAGAACTTCAGGTCGGCCACCATCACCTCGTCCCACAGGCCCAGTTCCTTGAGGTCGCGCACCAGGTAGTCGTTGACGACCGTGAACTCGCCCGAGAGGTTCGACTTGACGTAGAGGTTCTGGTAGGTGGGTTCGATGCACGCGCCCACGCCGATGATGTTGGAGATGGTCGCGGTCGGCGCGATCGCCACGCAGTTGGAGTTGCGCATGCCGAACTGCGCGATGCGCTTGCGCAGCGCCGCCCAGTCCATCGATTCGGACAGGTCGACCTGCAGGTAGTCGCCGCCACGCTGCTCGGCCAGCAGCTTCAGCGAGTCCTGCGGCAGGATGCCGCGGTCCCACAGCGAGCCCCTGAAGCTGGCGTAGCGGCCGCGCTCCTGGGCCAGCTCGGTCGACGCCCAGTAGGCGTAGTAGCAGACGGCCTCCATCGACCGATCGGCGAACGTGACGGCCGCCTCGTCCGCGTAGGGCGTGCGCATCAGGTGCAGGCAGTCCTGG
>CAYGZN010000701.1:0-1702 GCA_964354355.1 uncultured Burkholderiaceae bacterium
GTAGGTATGGTGCCACGCGCGCACGAGGTGGTCCGACGCCGCCTTCGACGCCGAGTACGGGCTGTTCGGTTCGTAAGCCTTCGTTTCGGCGAACGGCGGGTCACCCGGACCCAGCGAGCCATAGACCTCGTCGGTGGAGACATGCAGGAAGCGGAACGCGTTGCGCACAGCCCCGTCGAGTCCGCGCCAGTACGCGAGTGCCTCCTGCAGCAATGTGAATGTACCGGTGACGTTAGTCCGGACGAACTCCGCCGGGCCGTAGATCGATCGGTCGACGTGGGACTCGGCTGCAAAGTGCACGACGGCCCAAGGGCGGTGCTGCGCGAATACCCCCGCCACGACCTCGGCATCGCAGATGTCGCCCTTCACGAAGGTGTGCCTGGGATCGGCCGCCACCGGCTCGAGATTGGCAAGATTGCCGGCGTAGGTGAGCGCATCCAGGCTTACCACCGACCCGGGCTCCGCACCGAGCCACTGCTGAACGAAGTTCGATCCGATGAAGCCGGCTGCACCGGTGACGACAATCGCATTCATGGCACGGCATTCTACCTGTGCCGAACGCCCCTACTGGACGCGTCGCGGCCCGGATCAGCCGGGCACGCGGTTTCGGGCACAATCAGGATTGCACCGTCATCGGTCGGCGCCCGCCGGCACTTCACGCCATGAAGCTCCTGATCCTGGGCCGGCACGGCCAGCTCGGCTGGGCGCTCGAGCGCCGGATGGCCGGCTTGGGCACCGTGGTTGCGCTCGCCCGCGACGAGCTTGACCTCGCCGACGTCCACGCGATCCGTTCGGCGATTGCGTCGATCCGGCCGGCGGCGGTGATCAACGCCGCCGCCTACACCGCAGTGGACCGCGCCGAGCAGGAACGCGACACCGCCTTCCGGATCAACGCCGATGCGCCGGCCGCGCTTGCGCAGGCCTGCTCGGTCCAGGGTGCCGTGCTGCTGCACTACTCCACGGATTACGTCTTCGACGGCGGCAAGACCGGCCGCTGGGTCGAGACCGACCGAACCGGCCCCCTCAACGTCTATGGCGAGTCGAAGCTCGCCGGCGAGCAGGCGATCCTTGCATCACGATGCGCCGCGGTCGTGCTGCGCACGAGCTGGGTATTTGGGGACCACGGTAGCAACTTTGCCAAGACGATGCTGCGGATCGCCACCGAGCGCGACTCGCTGCGCGTCGTGGGCGACCAGCGCGGCACGCCCACGTGGGCGGGCCGGCTCGCAGACGCGAGCCGGGCGATCTTGGCCGGCGCAGCCCGCAGCGGTGACGCGTCGGGCTGGCTCGGCGAGCGGCGCGGCGTCTACCACGCGTCAGCCGCGGGCGAGACGACCTGGGCCGACTACGCGCGCTGCGTCCTCGAGACCGCAGCGGAGCAGCCCTCTTTCGCCGCGCGGCTGCGGGTGCGGGCCGACGCCGTCGAGGCGATCCCCACGTCCGCCTATCCCACTCCTGCGGCACGTCCGGCGAACTCGCTGATGGATTGCAGCGCGCTCGCGCGCACTTTCGGCTACACGATGCCGGACTGGCGGCTGGACGTGGTGGACTTCGTGCGGCGCCTGACCGCGCCCGGCGCCTCGTAGGACTGAGCCGCTCCCGACTGAATTGCCGCGGGCGCGCGATCACCGCTCGAACGCGATGCGCCCGCCGACCAGCGTGGCGCGCACCCGGCCCTGCAGCTCGCGCCCCGCGAACGGCG
>CAYGZN010000702.1:0-1702 GCA_964354355.1 uncultured Burkholderiaceae bacterium
TGCCCGGGGTCAATCGCGCGGGCGTCGGGCACTCGGCGCAGCAGCGCGCGGCGGCGCCGGCGCGCGGGCAGGAGGCCTGACCGTGGCGATCCTGGGACTGGCTGCCCGCAGCCTGCTGAACCGGCGGGTGACCGCGGCGCTGACCGTGCTGTCGATCGCGCTCAGCGTGATGCTGCTGCTCGGCGTCGAGCGGTTGCGCAACGAGGCGCGCGAAGGGTTCGCCAACACGATCTCGGGCACGGACCTGATCGTGGGCGCGCGCGGCAGCCCGGTCTCGCTGCTGCTGTACAGCGTGTTTCGCATCGGCAACGCGACCCACAACATCTCGTGGCAGAGCTACCAGGAGCTGTCGAAGCTGCCGCAGGTCAGGTGGGCCGTGCCGCTGTCGCTGGGCGATTCCCATGCCGGGTATCGCGTGCTGGGCACCACGCCCGAGTACTTCGAGTTCTACCGGCACGGCGCAGGCCGATCGCTGGTCTTCGCCGAAGGCGGCGTGTTCCGCGACGTCTACGACGCGGTGCTGGGCGCCGACGTTGCGCGCGCCCTCGGCTATCGCGTGGGGCAGTCGCTGGTCGTTGCGCACGGCGCGGGCAAGGTCAGCTTCGTCGACCACGCCGACAAGCCGTTTCGCGTCGCGGGCATCCTGGCCAAGACCGGCACGCCGGTGGACCAGACGATCCACGTGTCGCTGCAGGGCATCGAGGCCATCCACCTGGGCTGGGAGTCGGGCACGCCGTCGGGCGCAGCGCCGGTCCCCGCCGAGGCCGCCCGCGCGCTGGACCTGACGCCGCGCCAGATCACCGCGTTCCTGGTCGGGCTGAAGTCGCGGGCCGCGGTGTTCCAGGTGCAGCGACGCGTCAGCGACTACCTCGAGGAGCCGCTGACCGCGATCCTGCCGGGGGTGGCGCTGCAGGAACTCTGGCAGCTGATCGGCATGGCCGAGCGGGCGTTGCTGGTCGTCTCGGGGTTCGTCGTGCTGGTGGGCTTCTTCGGGATGCTGACCGCGCTGCTGACGAGCCTCACCGAGCGCCGCCGCGAGATGGCGATCCTGCGTTCGGTCGGCGCACGTCCGGTGCACGTGTTCGGGCTCGTGCTGGGCGAGGCGCTGGCGCTGGTGCTCGCTGGGGTCGCCGTGGGCCTGGCGCTGCTGTACGGCGCGATGCTGCTCGCGCGGCCGTGGCTCGAATCCGAGTTCGGGCTCGCCCCGTCGCTGGGCCCGCCGTCGGCCGGCGAATGGGGGCTGCTGGCGGCGGTCGTGGTTGCCGGCGTGCTGGCGTCGCTGGTTCCGAGCTACCGCGCCTATCGGATGTCCCTGGCCGACGGCATGACGATCCGCACCTGACCGGCGCGCGGCCGGCGAGGCAGAGCAATCGTGATATAGTTCAAAGGTTTAGCCGCCTTCGCGCTTGCCTAGCGCTTACCTGCACCCATCCGTCAGAGCCCTTCCGAAACGTCGCGCCCGCCGCCCCAGCCCGTTGCCGGAGCGGGCCGTGCGCGCGGCTCGGGCGGCTCGGGGCGCAAGGGGCGGCTTCCAGACTGCAGGAGCTGTCCTTGTTGCCTCAATTCCCGCCAGCGATCCTGGCGCTTGCCGACGGAACGGTGTTCCGCGGCCACTCGATCGGCGCGCCGGGCGTGCGCGCAGTCGGTGAAGTCGTCTTCAACACCGCGCTGACCGGCTACCAGGAGATCCTGACCGATCCGA
>CAYGZN010000703.1:0-1702 GCA_964354355.1 uncultured Burkholderiaceae bacterium
ACGACGCCGACGCGTTCCGCAGGATCGTGCTGCAGCACTTCGACATGTCGCTGGGCACCGGGCTGTCGCGCCTCGCCGGCTCGGTGTTTCGCATCGGGCACCTGGGCGACTTCAACGACCTGACGCTGCTGGGGACCCTCGGCGGCGTCGAGATGGGACTCGAACTGGCGGGCGTGCCGCACCGCAAGGGCGGCGTGCAGGCCGCGATCGACTACCTGGCGCAGGCAGCCGCGCCCGGGCGCGCGCTGCAGGCCGCCTGAGCCAAACGCACACACGCGACACGAACCCGTGATGGAGACGACCCGATGACGACCCCCATGCAACCGATTCGCGCAACCCGCGCCGCGCGCCGTACCCTGTGCGTGGCGACGCTGGCGGCCACGGTCGCGGCGCTGGCCTGGCCCTTGACGGGCGCCGCGCAGACCTGGCCGACCCGGCCGATCCGCCTGCTGGTGGGCTTCGCGCCCGGCGGCGGCACGGACATCGTGGCGCGCGCGCTGGCGCCGCGCATGTCCGAGTTGCTCGGCCAGCAGGTCGTCGTGGAGAACCGTGCCGGGGCGTCCGGAACGATTGCCGCGGACCTGGTGGCCAAGGCGCCTTCGGACGGCTATACGCTGCTGATGGGCCATGCCAATTCCAATGCGATCGCGCCGCACGTGCTGACCAAGGTACCGTTCGACGCGATCACGGACTTCACCCCGATCACGTACGTCGGCTACGTGCCCAACGTGCTGGTCGTGTACCCCGGGCTCCCGGCGAAGTCGGTCGAGGAGCTGATCGCGCTGGCGCGCGCCAAACCCGGCACGCTGACCTACGCGTCCTCGGGCGTGGGCAGCACGCAGCACCTGGCCGGCGCGCTGTTCAACCAGCTCAGCAGCACGCAGATGAACCACGTGCCGTACAAGGGCAGCAGCCAGGCGGTCGTGGACCTGATCGCCGGGCAGGTCAGCGCCAACTTCGACACGATGCCGCCGGTGCTCGAGCACGTGCGCAGCGGCAAGCTGCGGGCGCTGGCCATCTCCACGCCGCAGCGGCTGACGCAGCTGGCCGACGTGCCCACCTTCGCGGAGAAGGGCATCACCGGCTTCGACGTCACCAACTGGTACTCGGTGATGGGACCGAAGGGCCTGCCCAGAGCGATCGTCGACGCGATCGACGACGCGGTGAAGAAGTCGATGGCCGACCCGCAGGTGCGCGCCAAGCTCGACCCGCAGGGCGTGCAGTTCTCGGGGCCGCGCACGCCCGAGGAGTTCCGCGAGTTCGTCCGCGCCGAGAACGTCAAGTACGCACGGATGGTCAAGGAACTGAACATCAAGGCCGACTGAGCGTGTCGCCCGAGATCCTCGTCGGGCGTGCCGACGCGATCGCGACCGTCACGCTGAACCGGCCGCACAAGCTCAACGCGCTGACGCGCGCGATGTGGCGTGCGCTGGGCGAGGCCTTCGAGGCACTCGCCGCGGACGACGCGGTGCGCTGCGTGATTCTGCGCGGCGCGGGCGAGCGCGCGTTCTCGCCGGGCAACGACATCGCCGAGTTCGCAACCGAACGCGCCAACCGCGCGCAGGCCGTCGACTACGGTCGCGACATGCACCGTGCGGCGGCGGCGATCGCCGCCTGCCCTCACCCGGTGGTCGCGCAGATCCACGGCATCTGCGTCGGCGGCGGGCTGGAGATCGCCGCACTCGCCGACCTGCGCATCTGC
>CAYGZN010000704.1:0-1700 GCA_964354355.1 uncultured Burkholderiaceae bacterium
CAGACGTTGACGTCCTCGGTCGCGAGCTGTCGCAGCGTCGAGTACAGCGTCGTCGTCTTGCCCGAGCCGGTCGGCCCCGTCACCAGCACGATCCCGTTCGGGCGGCGCGTCATCGCGTCCCAGCGCGTCAGGTCGTCGTCGGAGAAGCCCAGTTCCGCGAAGCCGCGCAGCAGCACCTCGGGATCGAAGATGCGCATCACGAGCTTCTCGCCGAACACGGTCGGCAGCGTGGACAGCCGCAGCTCGACCTCGCGGCCGTCGGCTGTGCGCGTCTTGATCCGCCCATCCTGCGGACGTCGCTTCTCGACCACGTCCATGCGCCCGAGCAGCTTGATGCGGCTGGTCATAGCCGACATCACCGCCGGCGGCACCTGGTAGACGTTGTGCAGCACGCCGTCGATGCGAAAGCGGATCGCGCCCAGCTCGCGCCGGGGCTCCAGGTGGATGTCGCTCGCGCGCTGGTCGAACGCGTACTGCCACAGCCAGTCGACGATCGTGACCACGTGCTGGTCGTTCGCGTCGACGTTGCGCCCGCTGCGACCCAGCTCGACCAGCTGCTCGAAGCTGCCGTGGTGGTTGGCCGCGCCGGTGCGCTGCGCGCCGCGCACCGAACGCGCCAGGCTGAAGAACTCGACGATGTAACGGGCGATGTCGTGCGGATTGGCGAGCACGCGATGGATGCGCTTGCGCAGCATCTGCGACAGCTCGTCGACCCACTCGTCGAGCATCGGCTCGGCGGTGGCGACGACGACTTCCGAGCCGCGCACTTCCAGCGGCAGGATGGCGAAACGGTTCGCGTAGCCGCTGGACATCACCTCGGCGATCCGCGACAGGTCGACCTTGAGCGGATCGATGTGCACGTAGTCCAGCCCGACGCGCCCGGCCAGCCACTCGGTCAGCGCCTCGAGCTCCAGCGGACGGTGCGGCGGCAGCGCGTTGCGCAGCTTGCGTTCGGCGATCGCGGCCAGCGCGTGGCGCTGCACCGTGCTCAGGCGCGCGTAGTCGGCGGTCTCGCGCGCGGCCTCGGGCGAGACCATGCCGTCCTCGACCAGCGCCTGCAGCACCTCGTCCACCTGCAGGCGGCGTCCGGGGCGGCCCAGCGCGGGCGGCGAAGCCCGCATCGCGTCCGGCGGCGCGTCGGCGCGCGCAGCCGGGTGCGGCACGGTCATGGGGTCCAGGCGCTGCGGGTTCATCGCCGACCACGGTATCAGCGCCGCCACCCGGCGACCGCCGGCCCCGGATGAATGGTCGTTACCGGGTGCGGAACTGCGCCTGCAGCGCCTTCGCCCAGCCACGCGCGGGCAGCCGGAAGCGCCGCTCGACCTCGGCCGCACGCGCGAACAGCTCGGCGCCGTCGACGCGCAGCGGCGGCCCCGCCAGGCCCAGCACCACCAGGTTGCCCGCTTCGAGTGGTGGCAGCAGCAGCAGGCGGCCGTCGAACAGCGCATCGAGGCACGCCCGGTTGCGCTCGAACGACGCGTGGTCGCTGCCGAACAGGTTGACCACGACGATGCCCGGGGCGGCGACGCAGCGCAGGCAGTTCCGGTAGAAGCCTGGCGAGTCCAGCACCGGCCCGCGGGCCTCACGGTCGTACAGGTCGACCTGGATCACCCCGTATCGGCCGCGGTTGCCCGCCCGCGCGACGAAGTCGCCGGCGTCGGCGTGCACGACGTCCAGGCGCGCATCGTCCGCGGGCAGCC
>CAYGZN010000705.1:0-1700 GCA_964354355.1 uncultured Burkholderiaceae bacterium
GCCACCGACGCGTCGATCTACCAGGTCGAGCCGATCGGGGTCGCCGTGCCGCAGACCGAGGCCGACCTGGCCATCGCGCTGGACGTCGCCCGCGACATGGGCGTGCCGGTGCTGCCGCGCGGCGGCGGCACCTCGCAATGCGGGCAGACCGTCGGCGCGGCGCTGGTCGTCGACCATTCGAAGTGGCTGAACCAGGTCGTGGCGTTCGACGCCCGAGCGGCGGTGGCGGATCCGTCCCGGGCGACGGTGACCGTGCAGCCCGGCATCGTGCTGGACCGGCTCAACGCACACCTGAAGCCGCACGGGCTGTGGTTCCCGGTCGACGTGTCGACGTCGGCGCAGGCCACGATCGGCGGCATGGCCGGCAACAACTCGTGCGGCTCGCGCTCGATCGCCTACGGCAACATGGTCCACAACGTTGCGGGCATCGACGCGATCCTGGCCGACGGCACGCAGGCGTACTTCGGGACGTTCACCCGCGGCGACGGCAGCGCCGGCGACATGGCGCTGGGCAGCCAGCGCGTGCGCGACATCGTCAGCGCGCTGCACGCGATCGCCGAGCGCGAGCGCGACGAGATCCGCCGCGTGTGGCCGACGGTCATGCGCCGTGTCGGCGGCTACAACCTGGACCTGTTCGAGCCCCGCTCCGAACGCCCCTACACGGGCGATGGGTCGCAGAACCTCGCGCACCTGCTGGTGGGCTCCGAGGGCACGCTCGCGTGGAGCCGGCGGCTCAAGCTGCTGCTGTCGCCGCTGCCGGCGGCACGCGTGCTGGGGGTGGTCAGCTTTCCGGACTTCCAGCGGTCGATGGCCAGCGCGCAGCACATCGTGCGGCTCGGGCCGACCGCGGTCGAACTGGTCGATCGCACGATGATCGAGCTGTCGCGCGCCAACCCGGCCTTTCGCCCGACGATCGACGCGGCGCTGACCGGCGAGCCCGACGCGGTGCTGCTGGTGGAGTTCGCGGGCGACTCGCGCGCCGAGCAGCTCGACCGACTGCGCCAGCTGTCGGTGCTGATGGCCGACCTGGGGCTGCCGGGAAGCGTCGTCGACCTCACCGACGACAGCCGCCAGAAGGCGCTGTGGGAGGTTCGCAAGGCGGGCCTGAACATCATGATGTCGATGCGCGGCGACGGCAAGCCGGTGTCGTTCATCGAAGACTGCGCGGTCCCGCTCGAGCACCTGGCCGAGTACACGGCCCGCCTCACCGAGGTCTTCCGGCGCCACGGCACGCGCGGCACGTGGTACGCGCACGCCTCGGTCGGCACGCTGCACGTGCGTCCCATCCTGGACATGCGCCGCCACGGGCCCGAGGGCGGTGCCGCGAAGATGCGCGCGATCGCCGAGGAGGCGGGCGCGATGGTGCGCGAGTACAAGGGGGCCTTCTCGGGCGAGCACGGCGACGGACTCGTGCGCAGCGAGTGGGTGGCCTGGCAATTCGGGCCGCGGCTCACGCGCGCGTTCGAGGACGTCAAGCGCCTGTTCGACCCGGACAACCGGATGAACCCCGGCAAGATCGTGTCGCCCTCGAAGATGGACGACGCAGCGCTGTTCCGGTTCCGCCCGGGCTACGCGGTCGCGCCGCTCGAGACCGCGCTCGACTGGTCGGCCTGGAATCGCGACAACGACCCGAGCGAAGCGGGCGCGTCGCGCCCGGGCTGGCACGACGAGGGCAACGGGGTCGCGGTCAGCCCGGCTGG
>CAYGZN010000706.1:0-1698 GCA_964354355.1 uncultured Burkholderiaceae bacterium
TGGGGGGTCTGCATCGCGTCGAGCTGGCTGTTCACCGTGTCGACGAAGGCCGCCTTGGCGCGCACGAGCGCGATCGTGGCGTCCAGGTCCTTGGGGCGCTCGGCGCGAAGCGCCGCCATGCAGGCGGGCACCGAGAAGCCCTCGCACCGGGCGGGTCGTTGCACGGCGCGGATCTCGGGAACCTCGTTGCCGACGTCCTGGTAGAGCTCGTGGATCGTCTCGAGGAGTGCGTCCTGGTAGCGCCCGCCGCTCTCGTACAGACTCTGCAGGCAAGACGGGCACGATTCCCCGAGCCCCTGGTACAGCCAGTCCAGCAGCGTTCCGCGGGTATCCCGCTGCGCCTTGACCGCCGCGACCTCCTGCGACTCGATCTCGGAGGTGCTGAAGCCGGCCTGCGCGCAGGCGTCCGCCTTCCAGGCGTTGAGGAGGTCTTCGTCACTGCGCGGCGCAGCGCCGAGATTGGGCATGATGTCGGCGGACACTTTCAGTCGATTGGCCGCCTCGTCCCACGACACCGACATGCGGCGGTAGGAGATCGGCCAGTCGGAAAGCGAATTCACGTTGAGCTCGAGCAGGCTGCGCGTCAGGATCCGATGCGATGCCCAGTACCCGCGGTGCGTGTGCGCGGAGACGTAGACCAGCGGATGATCGACACCGAGCATCAGGGCGGCGATCCGCTCCCGCGACGCCGGATTGAGCTGGTTCCAGTTGTGGTGTCCGGCAAAGATCACGATGTCGCCCGCACGGCGGGCTTCGGCCAGCCACGGTGACACGGCCGCGATCTGGTCGGCCAGCACGTTCCCGAAGTGGCCGGGGCTGATGCCCCTGACCGTGTCCAGCGTGCTGATGAAGGCGGTGACCTGGTTGGTGTCGAGCCCGATTACCGTTACGCGCCGCGGCGCGCCGTCGGCCGGTGGCAGGCGCAGCTTCTGCGCCAGGAACGAACGGGCAAAGTGGCGGTCTGCGATGATCTTGGCCTCGATGGCCTCGATGAACCCGTCGGGATCGGGATTGCGCCACGAATAGGCGGTCTCGCCGGACGCGGGCATCGGCAGGCTGGCGACCCGCGAATGCGGCCCCCCGGCCAGGTAGTTGAGGTACGCAACGATATAGCCCCGCTTGGTCAGCGCGGCGCCGCTGCGCGGCTCGACGGTCGTGCCCGAATCACCCCGGCCACGGCGGCAGGCGCGGTCCCAGTCGCTGGTACGGCCGGTGAAGAGGTTCTCGAACACGTCGTAATTGAAGATGCCGAACAGCAGCCCGTCGTGATTGCCCGGCAGGATCACGTGCGGCTGCCGGGCGGCCGCGAAGACCTTCCTCATGCGCGCGAGCTCGGACTCGCAGGAGACGTCGAGCAGATCCCCCATGTGGATGACCGGCTCGTCGGGATGACCCAGCAACGCCCACTCCAGTATCCGACGCCCGAAGAGCGGCTGCTCGGGCGGGCGCTGGGCAACCTCGACGTATTCGTCGACCGCACCGTCGTTGTCGTGCAGCGGGAAACCGGTGGACTCGTGCTCCTGCGTATCACCGAGCAGGATCACCGGCCGAGTCAGCGCGACGAAGCTCCCGGGAGGGTCGGCCGGCGGCGGCGTCGGCACCGAGACGGTTGCGCAGCCGGCGACGAGCAGGGTGGCGAGCAGGCCGGAAAGCGGTCGAGCCACCGCGGCAATCCTGAAGGAGCGCCGCGAGGCGCTG
>CAYGZN010000707.1:0-1696 GCA_964354355.1 uncultured Burkholderiaceae bacterium
GGCCGACGTCGTGATCCTCGCCATCGGCGTGCGCCCGGACACCGCGCTGGCGAAGATGGGCGGCCTGGAGATCGGCAAGCGTGGCGGCATTCGCGTCGACGATCACATGCGCACCAGCCATCCCGACATCTTCGCCGTGGGTGATGCGGTCGAGGTCAAGGACACGGTGACGGGGGAATGGGGCCTCGTGGCGCTTGCCGGGCCGGCGAACCGTCAGGGCCGCATCGCCGCCGACGTGATCGCCGGGCGGGATTCGCGCTTTCGCGGCACGCAGGGAACCTCGATCATCGGGTTCTTCGGTGGCGTTGCGGCGTGGACCGGTGTCAGCGAGAAGACGCTCAAGCGCCTGGGCGACACCGATTACGAGAAGATCTACCTGTACCCGAACTCGCACGCGGGCTACTACCCGGGGGCCAAACCGATCGCGATGAAGGTGCTGTACCGCAAGTCGAACGGCAAGCTGCTCGGGGCCCAGGCGCTCGGCGAGGACATGGTGGACAAGCGCATCAGCGCGCTGGCCGTTGCCCTGCAGATGGGCGCGACGATCTACGACCTGGAGGAAGCCGAGCTGTGCTACGCGCCGCCGTTCGGCAGCGCGAAGGACCCGGTCAACTTCGCGGGCATGATCGCCGCGGACGTCCAGCGGGGCGACATGCCGCTGAGCCACTGGGACGGTGCGGATCAGGCCTTCCTGCTCGACGTGCGCGAGCCACCGGAACTGGCCGTGGAAAGCGAACCGCGCGCGATCAACATTCCGATCGGCCAGCTGCGCTCGCGCCTGGCCGAGCTGCCGCGCGACCGGGAAATCCTCGTCATCTGCCGCTCCGGCCAGCGCGCCTACTACGCCACGCGCATGCTGTTGCAGAAGGGCTTCAAGGCCCGGACGCTGTCAGGCGGCATGCTGTCGCGGACCTACGCATCGACCTTCTGGACGAGTTGATCCGGACTTCGTCAGCAGGGACAGCCCGAATGCGCGGTGGCACGATGGCAATCCGCAGACAGACCGCCAGGACAATGCCGGCAGTTCCTTCCCGCGACGTTCCGTGCGCGGAACGACCGCGGAACCGCCTTTGCGTGCGCCATCCATTCCTTGCGTATCCACCCCGGAGAGTCTCCCGATGAACCGACGAACGATTCCGATGCTGGTGCTGGCCGCCGCGATGATCGGCGAGGCCGGCGCCCAGCAGTACGTGTACCCCGCCAAGGGACAGACGCCGCAGCAGCAGAAGACCGACGAATCAGCCTGCTACACGTGGGCCGTGCAGCAGACGGGATTCGACCCGGCGAAGCCGCCGCCCCCGGCGCCGACGGCCAAGGCGCGCGGCGTGCCGCGAGGGCCGAGGCTACACGGTCAAGTGAAGTACGGGGCTCGACTCCAGTCGGCTCGCGCTCACGCGGCCATGCCAGGATCGATCTGCCGTACACACTGACCCTTCAAGGCAGACTTCACGAAGGAGAAATCGACATGACGAAGAGCAAGAAGCGTGGGGACGCAACTGCCTGCTCGCCCGGCGACCTCGCGAGCAAGGCGCCGGCCATGACCAAGAAGGCCCTGAAACTGAGCACGGTGCCGTTGAACTGGAAAGAGGTGTGGTACACGAACTGCCCGCTGGTGTCGGCCAGCAACGTCGACCAGGAACTGGGATGGACCCGCGAGGAGTTCAAGAAGATCGGTGCGAAGTACGCGTTCATGCGC
>CAYGZN010000708.1:0-1693 GCA_964354355.1 uncultured Burkholderiaceae bacterium
TCACCCGGCGGTGACGTGTCGGGATCGCTTCGGTCTCGTTCGCGTCTCGCCCGGCGGGCGCTCAGACGCCCAGGCGCTCAGTCTCGCCGGCGCGGCGTCGTGAGCATCGGCCCATACACGACCACGAAGCCCGCAAAGCACGCGATCCAGGCCGCGGCGGCCACGTGAAGCATGGCCGCAGGCGCGATCCCGATGCCGGCGGCCACGCGTGCCAGCGCCGCGACGATGCCCGACGCATAGATCGCCTCGATGGGCCGTGTCGCGGTCAGCGGCCGTCCGCAGTGTCCGAGGCTGGCGCGCGTCATCACCGCAAGGACCATCAGACCGATCGCGCCGGCGGTCCACGCGTGCAGCGCTGCGCCGGGCAGCACCCACTGCGGTGTGGCGATGCCGGCGGCCACCAGCAGGAACCCCAGTGGCACGAACGCGTAGGCGACGTGCAGGATCAGTACGAGCCGCTCGGCGCCGGTCCGGTCGCCGGCCCAGCGCGCCAGCCGCAGGCCGTGCAGCACGGCGGCCGCCACGCACAGCGCCGCCGTCGGATCGCTTCGCGGCCATCCCACCCATGCGGCAAGCGCGACGGCGCCGGCGGCGACCGCGATCGCATCGAAGCGCGCGAAGTTCGCGGGCAGGCGACCGGGACCGCGGCGGCTCAGCCAGTTGCGGGTAAAGCTCGGGACGATCCGCCCGCCGATCAGCATGATCAGCAGCAGACCGGCGGCGATGCCGATGCGGATGCCGTGCGACGCACCGCCGTTCAGGGCGGCCTCGACGTGGAACGCCACGTTGCCGGTCAGCATCAGCGCCACCAGCAGGACCACCGGCAGGTTGCGGGTGTTGCGCCCCGCGATGATCTCGCGCGCGATCGCCGCCAGCAGCAGCGCCAGGAAGGCCAGGTCGATCAGCGCCGCGGGCCAGGCGCCCATGGCGGCGGACGAAGCCATCGCGGCGCGCCCGGCCAGCCAGACCGCAAACAGCGCCAGCAGCGGGCGCCCGGTCACGGGCAGGCGATCGGTCCAGTTCGGGATGGCGGTCAGCAGGAAGCCCGCGGCCGCAGCCGGCAGGAAGCCGTAGAGCAGTTCGTGCACGTGCCAATCCGTCGCGCGTAGCGTGGTCGGCAGCTGCCAGCCTGCGGCGATCACGCCGAGCCAGACGGCCATCGCCAGCGCGGCCCACGCGGCGGCACCCAAAAAGAAAGGGCGAAACCCGTAGCTCAGAAACGCCGGGCCGTCGTACTCGCGTGCCCGCCTGGCCGTCGGACTCACGGGGCGTCGCCGGCGGGCTCGATCAGCGGGAACAGCGGGTGCGCCAAGGGCGCCCCGGGCGCAAGCTGCGCCGCGAGCCCCTCGAACTCGGGCGACGTGCGCCAGGCACGTGGCGCGTGCACGATGTCGTCGCCCAGGTAGCGCACGCTGAAGACGCGCCGACGCCGGCCCGGCTCGACGCCTGCCGATCCGTGCAAGGTCAGCATGTGAAACGCCACGGCGTCTCCCGGCTCCAGTGCCCAGCCGATCACGCGCGCGCGGTTCGCCGGCAGCGACATGTCCGGGATCTCGGCCAGCGAACCCTCCGGGAACCACTTCGCCTGCGCCGAGAGGAACGTGCGTGGCATGTACCAGGTGCCGTCGTGCGAGCCCACGAGGAACTCCAGCGTCGCGGCCCGGCTGACCGGGTCGACGGGAATCCAGAAGCT
>CAYGZN010000709.1:0-1692 GCA_964354355.1 uncultured Burkholderiaceae bacterium
TCGATGCGGCTGTCGGCGATCCAGTCCTGGATGTTGGCGTAGTCGGCCAGGTAACGGCCGAACGTGCGCCGCTCGAGCGCGCGGTCGCACATCATCTCGAGGGCCACCTCGCACTGGCCGATCGTGCGCATGCAGTGGTGGATGCGGCCCGGGCCGAGCCGCGCCTGCGCCATCGCGAAGCCGTGGCCCTCCTCGCCGAGCAGGTTGCCGGCCGGCACGCGGACGTCGCGAAACAGCACCTCGCAGTGGCCCTCGGGCGCCACGTGGTTCATCACCGGAATGTTGCGCACCACGGTCAGGCCGGGCGCGTCCATCGGCACCAGCACCATGCTGTGGCGCGCGTGACGCGGCGACTCGGGCTCGTCGCTGGACACGCCCATCACGATCGCCACCTTGCAGTTCGGGTGCGACGCGTTGGTGATGAACCACTTGCGCCCGTTGATCACGTAGTGGTCGCCCTCGCGGCGGATCGAGGTCTGGATGTTGGTCGCGTCCGACGACGCCACGTCCGGCTCGGTCATCGCGAAGCAGGAGCGGATCCTGCCGGCCAGCAGCGGCGCGAGCCACTGGTCGTACTGTTCGGGCGTCGAGAACATGTGCAGCAGCTCCATGTTCCCGGTGTCGGGCGCGTTGCAGTTGAACACCTCGGACGACCACGGCACGCGGCCCATGATCTCGGCCAGCGGTGCGTACTCGAGGTTCGACAGCGGCGTGCCGGGCTCGGTCTCGTCGAGCGACGGCAGGAACAGGTTCCACAGGCCCTCCTCGCGCGCCAGCGCCTTGAGGTCCTCCATGAACGACGGCGGAAAGCGCCCCCGTGCGACCTCCTGGTGCCACTGCACGTTGCGCGGCAGCACGTGCGCGTCGACGAAGTCGGTCAGCTGGCGTTGCAGGTCGCGCACGCGCGGCGCGTACTCGAAGTCCATCATGGCGACGCTCCTCCGAAGGGGTCAGCCATTGTGGTGCACGCCGCGCCGCCGCGCTTGATCTGAATCAGGACGAGGGGGATTCGGCAGGCGCGGCCCGCAGCCAGGCGAGGGCGGTCGCCTCGTCGGTGAAGAACCGGATCTGGTGCAGGCCGCGTTCGGCCGCCGAACGGGCCATCAGCTCGCACATCGGCGCCTGCTCGGGCGTGTCGAGCAGCGCGACCCGCTCGTGCGGCCGGGCGCCCCACAGCGGCAGATCGTTGCCGTGCCAGTGCGCCTGCGCCGCCGACATGCCGCCGGCCAGCGCGCGCTGGTCGATCAGCGCGCGTGACCGGCCGAAGCGGCGAAGGGCGTCGGCGATCGCCGTGGCCACGGCGGGCGCCGAGTAGAAGTCCGCGTAGCCGGTCAGCGTGATCCGCAGGTGGTCGCCGCGGTCGGCCACCGCAACCTCGTGGTTGGACGCGCGCAGGGGTTCCACAGGCCCGCCTCAGCGCGCCGCGCGCCGCGGCATCACCCGGGCACGCAGCCAGTTGCCGATCTCGGCGGTGCGGGTCACGGGGTCCAGCACGTGCCGGTCCAGGCCGAGCCGCCACGCGACGTCGCGCCGCGACGGGTCGGCGTCGAGCGCGCGCAGGTCGGCGACGAGCGCCGTCAGTTCGCCCCGCCCGCCGGCCAGGCCCTCGTCGACCAGGCGATCCATGCGCAGTTCGAGCAGCGCGGCGATCGTCGCGAGGGTGTACTCGGGGGGGTACTGCACGCCGAGAAA
>CAYGZN010000710.1:0-1689 GCA_964354355.1 uncultured Burkholderiaceae bacterium
CTGCTGGCCGGCCTGCTCGTCGCTCAGGCGCAGCACGAACTCGCGGTAGTGCTTGAGCCGCGCATCGACCGCCTCGCTGGCCTCCTGCAGCCGCTGGAACTCGAGAAACCCTGTGACCTTGCCCATCGTCGGTGCCCTTGCGGAGTCGTTGCCTTGTGCGAGTCGTTGCCCTGCGCGAGTGAATGCCTCGGCCTGCCGGTTGCGGCCCTCAGGCCGCCTGTTTGATCGACGCTGCCTTCGCGGCCGCGGCCGCGTGCAGCTCGCCCAGCGCCCGCTTGTATTCGGTGGGGAACACCTTCACGAACCGCGTGCGCGTGGTCGCCCAGTTGGCCAGCAGGTCCTTGGCCCGGAAGCTGCCGGTGTGACGGAAGTGCGCCTCGATCTTGCGCTTGAGGATCACCTCGTCGGCCTCGCCCTGCCCGCCGCGCTGCACCGCGTGCCAGATCGCAGCGGGGATGCGGTCCTGCTGCTCGCGCGCGGTCAGCACCGGCTCGAGCGCGACCATCGACAGGTTGCAGTGCCGCGCGAAGTCGCCGTCCTCGTCGTAGACGTAGGCGATGCCGCCGGACATTCCGGCGGCGAAGTTGCGACCGGTTCGCCCAAGCACGACCACGGTGCCGCCGGTCATGTATTCGCAGCCGTGGTCGCCGGTGCCCTCGACGACCGCCAGCGCACCCGAGTTGCGCACCGCGAAACGCTCGCCGGCCACGCCGTTGAAGTAGGCCTCGCCCTCGATCGCACCGTACATCGCCGTATTGCCCACGATGATGTGGTCGGGCCCGAACCCGCGGAAGTCGTTCGCGCAGCGCACGATGACCCGTCCGCCCGACAGGCCCTTGCCGACGTAGTCGTTGGCCTCGCCGACCAGGTCCAGCGTGACGCCGCGCGCCAGGAACGCGCCGAACGACTGGCCGGCCGTCCCATTGAACTGCACGTGGATCGTGTCGTCGGGCAGCCCGGCGTGCGTGTAGCGGCGCGCGATCTCGCCCGACAGCATTGCCCCGACCGTGCGGTTGACGTTGCGGATCGGCAGGATGAAGCTGACCTTCTCGCCGCGCTCGAGCGCGTCCTCGGACTTCTCGATCAGCTGGTGGTCCAGCGCGTGCTCGAGGCCGTGGTCCTGGGTGTCGACCGCGTGGCGGGCGACTCCAGGCGGCATCGCCGGCGCGTGGAACACGCGCGCGAAGTCCAGCCCGCGGGCCTTCCAGTGCTCGATCCCCGGCCGCGTGTCGAGCAGCCGGGTCGCGCCGATCAGGTCGTCGAACCGGCGGATGCCCAGCTGCGCCATGATCGCGCGCGCTTCCTCGGCGACGTAGAAGAAGTAGTTGACGACGTACTCGGGCTTGCCCGAGAACCTGCGCCGCAGCACCGGGTCCTGCGTGGCCACGCCGACCGGGCAGGTGTTCAGGTGGCACTTGCGCATCATGATGCAGCCCTCGACGACCAGCGGCGCCGTCGCGAAGCCGAATTCGTCGGCGCCCAGGATCGCGCCGATCACCACGTCGCGCCCGGTCTTCATCTGGCCGTCGGCCTGGATCCGCACGCGCCCGCGCAGCCGGTTCAGCACCAGCGTCTGCTGCGTCTCGGCCAGCCCGAGCTCCCAGGGCGTGCCCGCGTGCTTGATCGAAGACCAGGGCGAGGCGCCGGTGCCGCCGTCGTGGCCGGAGATCGTGACGTGGTCGGCCTTGG
>CAYGZN010000711.1:0-1684 GCA_964354355.1 uncultured Burkholderiaceae bacterium
CAGGGCGCTCTCCTCCAGGCTCGGGATGTCCGTCGGAGGCGGCAGGGGGCGCATGGAGGGCAGCGTCACATCGATGGCGAACGGGGCGCCTGCGGGCAGGGACATGAGCTGCGCCAGCGTCATGCGCGTGTCGAACATCACGCGCAGCAGGCCGATCACCTTCAGGTTGGTGTTGAAGTTCGCGTGGACCTTCTTGATCGTGTTGACCAGGTCCGACAGCCCTTCGAGCGCGTAGTACTCGCACTGCATCGGAATGATCACGCCGTGCGCCGCGCACAGCGCGTTCAGCGTCAGCAGCGACAGCGACGGCGGCGCGTCGATCAGCACCACGTCGTACTGGTCGTCGACGGCCGCCAAGGCGTCCTTCAGGCGCAGCTCGCGTTCCTCGAAGTCGACCAGCTCGATCTCAGCGCCCGCCAGCTCGCGGTTTGCGGGCAACACGTGGTAGCCGCCCGATTCGGACACCAGGCTCGCCTCGGCAACGTCGGACAGGCCGATCAGCACCTGGTAGACCGATCGCGTCAGCGTGCGCTTGTCGATGCCGCTGCCCATCGTCGCGTTGCCCTGCGGGTCGAGGTCGACCAGCAGGACCCGCTGCCCGAGGCGCGCGAGCGCGGCGGCGAGGTTGACCGAGGTGGTCGTCTTGCCCACCCCGCCTTTCTGGTTGGCGATCGTGAAGATCCTTGCCACGATATGGCGCGCTCCGGGAGTCGGTTGAGGTACGTTGAGGTGCGTTGAGGTACGTTGCGGGTCGGTTGGGGTGCGTTGCGGGTCGGTTGAGGTATGTTGGCGCGATCGGGCGGCGATTCGGGGTGGGATACGGTCGAGCCTCGAAGCAGCGGGGGTCAGCGCGGACGGAAGCAGCGGCGGCGGGGTCGTCAGCCGGTCGCCCGGCGCAGCAGCGACAGGTGGCGGTGGGCGCGCAGGAACGGAACCGAGATCGTCACCGTTTCGCGTCGCATGCCCGGGGGCGGCGGCTCGTCCGAGGCCTGCCCCTTCATGGCGACCCACAGGGCGTCCGGGCCGCCGAGGTGTTCGCTGGCGGTCAAGAATTCGCGCAGCGACGAGAATGCACGACAGATGACGACATCGTGAGTTTGCCGCAACGACTCGGCGCGGCCCTTGTATATCATAACATTAGTGAGCGCTAACTCTAGCTGAACCTGCTGCTGAAAGGCGCTCTTCTTGCCGACGGATTCGATCAGCGTGACACGCGAATCTGGCAGCGCGATGGCCAGCGGGATTCCCGGCAGGCCGGCGCCGCTGCCGACATCGGCGATGCGCGCATGGCACAGGTCGGTCCGCTGCCGCAGTGGGGGCACGATGGCGAGCGAATCGAGCAGGTGCTGCACGACGATTCCGGCCGGATCGCGGATGGCGGTCAGGTTGTAGACCGCGTTCCACTTCAGCAGCAGGTCCACGTAGGCCATCAACCGCTCGACGTCGCTGTCGGGCAGCTCCAGCCCGATCTGTGAAAGACCTTCGCGCAACAGGCTCCGCGGGTCGGCGGGAACGGGTGCGCCGCGGAACCCGGTCGGGCAGGGTGGCGTGATGCAAGGCGGCGTGGCGCAAGGGGCCTCCGCCGGGCTCCGCGTTCGCGGCCGCGCTCGGCCGTGCCGTGCCCGCTCAGGCGGCGTGTTTTCGAGGCGTGACACGTCGGCGTTTCAGATGGACGAGCAACAGT
>CAYGZN010000712.1:0-1678 GCA_964354355.1 uncultured Burkholderiaceae bacterium
CCACAGCGTCAGCCAGAAGCCCCACAGCAGCAGCGTCAGCAGCCAGCCGGTCGCGCGCTGCACGCGCGACTGCATCGCCGGCTCGGTGACCACCAGCGGGCGCGACGTGATCGGCAGCGGCAGGCCAGGTGCCGGTGACGCGCCCGGTGCCGAACGCTCGTGCGCGGCCGGGCTCATGCCCGGCTCCCGGGTGCGATCAGCGCCCGCGCGGCCGGGTCGTTCTCGATCGCATGGCGCACACCGCGGTCGGGGGACTTCCAGACCGCGCGATGCCGACCGCGCGTGAGCAGCACCGTGGGCACCGCGACCACGGTCGTCATCATGTGCAGCATCCAGTAGGCGAACGGATACCAGACGATCCAGAACAGGTTGCGCATCAGTCTGACGTCGTAGCGCCGGTCCATTGCGACGGCCACGCCGAGCTGCAGCAGGCACGCGGCGGCCAGCATCAGCCCGGTCCAGCCGAACAGGTCGTCGAGGTGCGCGATCCGGTCGTCGGCCAGCACGAATCCGATCGACTGGACGATCAGCGTGAACAGCATCGCGTAGGCCCACAGCGTCGACATCAGGAACTCGATGAACAGCGGCCACATCCGCCGCTGGCGCCACTGGCTCCACATCGTCGCGTAGCGAACCAGCACCTGCGTGCCGCCGACCGCCCACCGCAGGCGCTGCGCCCACAGCCCCCTGAGCGTCTCGGGCATCAGGATCCAGCAGACCGCCGACGGCTGGAACTGCACGTCCCAGTGATGCAGCTGCAACCGCCACGAGATGTCCACGTCCTCGGTCATCATGTGCCGGGACCAGTAGCCGACCTCGTGCAGCGCGGTGCGCCGGAACATCGTGCACACGCCGGATGCCGTGAAGATCCGCCCGTACGCGCGCTGGGCGCGCTTGAGCAGGCCGATCGTCGCCGAGAACTCGCCCACCTGGATCCGCCCCAGCAGCGTCGAGCGCGTGCGGATTCGGGGGTTGCCGGTCACCGCACCCAGGCGGGGCGAGCGCAGGAACTGCAGCACCATCACGCGGGTGCAGTCGGGCGCCGGCAGGCAATCGCCGTCGATGCAGAACAGCAGTTCGGCCCCGCTCATCACGGCCGCGACGTTCAGCGCCGCCGCCTTGCCCTGGTTGGTGGCCTGGTGGATCACGCGGACCCGGGGGTTCTGGCGGGCGAGCGCATCCAGCAACGCTCCGGTACGGTCCTTCGAGCCGTCGTTGACGCAGATCACCTCGAAGTTGGGATAGTCCTGCGCCAGCAGGTTGCCGACCGTCTCGAGCACGTCGGCTTCCTCGTTGTAGCAGGGCACCACGATCGCCACGCGCGGCGCGTCCTGCTCCAGCGCTGCCTCGGCCCGAAGGTCGCGCCGGCCTTCGAAGTTGATGCGGAACAGCACCGCACCGACGATCCACACGAAGCTGGTCACCAGCGGGTACAGGAACACGTATTGCGCAATCAGCCAGGTCATCGGCGCACCTTCCATCACGGGGCCAGAACGGTCAGCGAGCGCGGGCCGCTCACGCTGATCGTCGGGCGCACCGACTCCAGCGGTGGGTGGTCGCGCAGGAAGTCGTCGGGGTAGTAGCCGATCGAGCGGGCGCCCGCGCGCTGCAGCGCACGCAGGTGCTGCTCGATCGTTGCACCGGGCAGCGCGGCGCCGGTGCGCCAGTCGCGGGTCTG
>CAYGZN010000713.1:0-1676 GCA_964354355.1 uncultured Burkholderiaceae bacterium
CGGGTGGACGTGGATGGCGGTCGCGGCCATCACCCGGCTCGCTTCTCCCGCGTTGACCTGGACCCGCACGTCCGACCCGGCGTGGCCAGCGGCCACGTGCGCTGCGGTCAGCACGAACCGGCGATGCACCAGAACACCGCTGTAGGTGCCGCCGCCGACCACGACCGCCACCACGCCCGCCCACGGCGACTCGAGGCTGTTGGGGTCGACGCGCGCCGCGGGCGAGTCGGGCGGCAGCCCGGCCATCAGGGCGTCGGCGCGGCGCGCGTAGCCGGCGATTGCGAGCGGTGGGACCAGCGCGGGCAGGGTCCGCCGCGCAAACCAGGCCCCCGCCGCGCCGGCGAGCCGGCGTCGACTCGTTCCGGTCGGTGTCAGCCGGAGTCGGTACACTGGCGCTCCCGCGAATCGTCGCTGACCGATGACACGCTTGCTGATGCCCCTCTTGAATCCGCCGCGCCGCCTGCGCGTGCTTGCGCTGATCCTGTTCGCGGCGCTGGCCGCGAACCTCTTCTACCACGGGGCGCAGCCGTATGCGGTGGGACTGATCCCGCCGCCGTGGGACAAGCTGGCGCACCTGTTCGTGTTCGGCGGCTTTGCCGGGCTGACCTGGGTGGCGCTGGGCGGCGTGTCGCTGGCGAACTGGCTGGCGCCGCTGGCCGCCGTCGGGGTCGGGCTGGCCGACGAGTTCTGGCAGGGGTTTCATCCCGGGCGCAGCGTCGACGTCAGGGACGTGGTCGCCGACCTGGTGGGTGGCGTGCTGGTGGTGCTGGTGCTGGCCTGGCTGCGACGCTCGGTCGTGCGGCGGTAGGGGATCGGGCTCGCGTCGGCGGGGCCCGGTGAACCAGCGATTCGATGACTTTCAGGGTGCGAACGATCGCTCCCAGGGTGCGAACATGTCGCTCAGCACCTGCAATGCCCCGGTGACCGTGCGCGTGCCGGCGCGCCCGAGTCGTCTGCTCAGCCGCGCCTTGTCCAGCGCGCGTACCTGATCGAGCAGGACGAGGCCGCGCTTGCCGGAGAAGGCGATCGGGACCCGAAAGGGCGCGGCGAAGCTGCCCGTGGTCAACGGGGCGACGAGGACCGTGCGCAGGCTTTCGTTCATCTCGGGGGGCGACACGATCAGGCACGGCCGGGTCTTTCGGACCTCGCTGCCGACGGTCGGGTCCAGCGCGACCAGCCAGATGTCGCCGCGCGCTACGCCTCGCGCTACCACTTCAGCGCCGCGTCGTCCTGGTTGCCGAACCCCGGCCAGGCCAGATCCTGCGGCCCGGCGGCAGCGATCAGTCGACAGGCTTCGGCCCACCCTTCGCGTGGGGCTTGCCGCGGCCGGCGTATGACGATCGCGTCGTTTTCGAGCGTGAGCTCGGCCTCGGCCTCGAGCCCGAGCTGCAACAGCATCGGCTTGGGGATGATCACGCCGCGCGAATTGCCCAGTCTTCTGATGGAAGTCTTCATCGATTCGAGCATCGGTTCGCAGGCTCCGTATGTTTAAACATTGTTATTACTTCGTCAAGAGTGTTCGCCATTGTCATGCAGGCCCCGCCGCTTGTCGATCGACCGTTTTACCTAGGCCCTATGTGGCCCGACCCATTCCCACGGGCGCGGTCGACCTCCCTGCAGGCGCGACCGTGGCGATTTCGACGGCGGGGTAAAATCCGACCCCATGAAAGTCACCG
>CAYGZN010000714.1:0-1675 GCA_964354355.1 uncultured Burkholderiaceae bacterium
CGCTGCTCGACGTCGCGCAGGAAGGTTCGCATGCCGTATCGCTCGAAGAACTCGCGCAGCTGCCGGTCGTCCTCGGGCTGCAATGCCAGGCTGCGCTCGATGGACTCCATGTGCGGGGCCAGCGCGCAGTCGGTCTTCACGGTGACCAGCTGCCGCGCGGTGGGCAGCCAGTCCAACGCCTGGCGCAGGTTCTCGCCCACCACGCCGCCGATCTTCCCGGACTGCGCGACGATGGCGTCGAGCGAGCCGAATTCCGAAAGCCACTTGACGGCGGTCTTCGGGCCCACCTTGTTCACGCCCGGCACGTTGTCGACCGCGTCGCCGACCAGCGAGAAGTAGTCGACCATCCGCTCGGGCGGCACGCCGAACTTGGCCACCACGCCGTCGCGATCGAGGCGCTCGACGGCCTGCCCCTCTCGGGTCATCGTGTTGATCAGCACCACGTGGTCGTTGACCAGCTGCGCCAGATCCTTGTCGCCGGTCGAGATGATCGTGCGCATTCCCTTGCGCCACGCCTGCTCGGCCAGCGTGCCGATGACGTCGTCGGCCTCGATGCCCTCGATCATCAGCAGCGGCCAGCCCATCGCGCGCACCAGCCGGTGGATCGGCGGGATCTGGCTGACCAGGTCGGCGGGCATCTCCTTGCGGTTGGCCTTGTACTGCGCGTACATGTCGTCGCGGAAGGTCTTGCCTGGTGCGTCGAACACCACGGCGGCATACCGCGCGTCGCCTCCCAGTTTGCCGTCGGTCCGCAGACGCCTTAGCATCGCTGCAATGCCGTAGATCGCCCCGGTGGGCTCGCCCGCCTTGCTCCGCAGGTCGGGCAGCGCGTGAAACGCCCGGTACAGGTAGCTCGACCCGTCGACCAGAAGAAGCGTATTTTCAGACATGACGATCCGAAAGAAAGTGCCGCAGCTGCGTGCAATCGCACAGCCCGAGCGCTCGACCGCCGTCAAGGCACGCGAGTCCTGGCATGTCCTGGGAATTATCTCAGAGTTCGTCGAGGCGACCGAGAAGCTGGCCGAGGTCAGGCCGGCGGTCTCGATCTTCGGCAGCGCGCGGATCAAGCCGGGCACGTTCTGGTACGAGCGCACGGTGGACGTGGCCCGCCAGCTGTCGGACTCGGGCTTCGCCGTGATCTCAGGCGGCGGGCCCGGCATCATGGAGGCGGCCAACCGGGGCGCGTTCGACGGCAAGTCCGCTTCGGTCGGCCTGAACATCCAGCTGCCCTTCGAGACCAGCGGCAACCCCTACCAGAACGTCTCGCTGACCTTCCGTCACTTCTTCGCGCGCAAGGTCGCGTTTGCCAAGTACGCCAGCGCCTTCATCGCGACGCCCGGGGGCTTCGGGACCCTGGACGAGCTGATGGAGGTGCTGACGCTGATCCAGACGAAGATGGGCCGGCGCATCCCGGTGATCCTGATGGGCACCGAGTTCTGGAAGGGGCTGATCGACTGGATGCGCGAGTCGCTGGTCGGCGAGGGCATGATCTCGCCCGAGGACATGGAGCTGATCCGCGTGATCGACGAGCCCGCCGGCGTGGTCGATGCGATCTTCGACTTCTACCAGGCGCGCGGGTTCTACGCGACGACTCAGGAGCGGGACGTCAACCTGTATCTCTGACAGCGGTTTCCGTGGGCGAGCCAGGATCCGTTGACGCGCGAGTCGGGATCCG
>CAYGZN010000715.1:0-1669 GCA_964354355.1 uncultured Burkholderiaceae bacterium
CCTGCTCGAGTTCCAGGCGGCCCCGGCAGGCGCGCGACCGTGACCGGGGGCGGGTCGGCACGCGCACCGGCTGCGCCGGCGCCCGCCGTTCTGGACCCGGTCACGCTCGCCGTCCTCAAGGGGCGGCCCGAGCAGATCGCCGACGAGATGGACGCGACGCTGTACCGCAGCGCGTTCAACCCGATCATCGCCGAGGCGCACGATGCGTCGCACGGCCTGTACGACGCGGCCAGCGGCGAGACGCTGGTCCAGGGCAAGTCGGGGCTGCCGGTGTTCGTGGGCGCGATGGCCTTCGCCGTGCGCGCGGCGATCGAGCGCGCCGCACGCGACGGCGGGCTGCGCGACGGCGACGTGTGGATCTTCAACGATCCGTGGGACGGCGGCACGCACCTGAACGATTTCAAGCTCGTGCGCCCGTTCTTCTTCGAGGGCGAGCTGTTCTGCTGCCTGGCGTCGGTCGGGCACTGGCACGACGTGGGCGGCGCAGTCCCCGGCAACTACAACCCCGGGGCGACCGAATGCTGGCAGGAGGGCATGGTCATCCCGCCGGTGCGCCTGTACGACGCCGGCCAGTACCGGCCCGACATCCTGGCGATCCTGCAGGCCAACAGCCGGCTGCCGTCCAGCCTGTACGGCGACCTGAGCGGCCAGGTCGCCGCGCTGGAGCTGGGCGTGCGCCGCCTCGCCGAGCTGCTGCGCGAGTACGGGCGCCCGACGGTGCGCAGCGCGCTGGGCGAGCTGCGCCGGCGCGCAGTGACGCTGATGCGCGCCAACATCCTCGCGCTGCCGCAGGGGCGCTATGTGTGCGACGACTTCATGGACAACGACGGGGTGCGCGACGCGCCGCTGCGCGTGGCCGTCGACATCACCGTCGATCACGGTCGGCCGGGCGCCGAAGACCCGACGCTCACGCTCGACTTCAGCCGCACCGCCAGCGCGTGCGCCGGGCCGGTCAACATCGCGCGATCGACCGCGGTCGCCGCGTGCTACGTCGCGCTCAAGCACCTGTTTCCGGACGTGCCGGCCAACGCCGGCGTGCTCGACCCGATCCGGTTCGTGATTCCCGAGGGCTCGCTGATCCACGCGCGCGCGCCGCGGCCGGTGGGCGGCTACACCGAGACCATCCTGCGGATGATCGACGTGATCTTCGGGGCCCTGGCGCGCGCGCTGCCGGCGCACGCCGTGGCGATGGCCTATGGAACGATCAATGCGCTGTCGATCGCCGGCGAGCGCAGCGCCGGACCCGATGCCGGCAGCCGCTGGGTCATGTTCAGCTTCTTCGGCGGCGGCCACGGCGGCCACCCGCTGGGCGACGGGCTGTCCCACGGCAATGCGCCGATCTCGATGGCGACGATCCCGCCGCTGGAGATCCTGGAGGCGGCCTACCCCGTGCGCTTCACCGAGTGGGCGCTTCGGCCCGGCTCGGGCGGCGACGGCGAGCATCGCGGCGGGCTCGGCGCGGTGTACGAGGTCGAACTGCTCGAAGAGCAGGGCACCGCGTTCGTGTTCGCCGAGCGCAGCCGCTTCGCGCCGCAGGGCGTGGCGGGCGGCGGCCCCGCGCTGCCCAACCGCGTCAGCTACCGCCAATCGGGGCAATGGCACGTGCCGGCGATGGGCAGCAAGGCGCAGGGCATCGCGCTGCGCCGCGGCGACCGCATTCGCCTGGAGA
>CAYGZN010000716.1:0-1662 GCA_964354355.1 uncultured Burkholderiaceae bacterium
GAAGTCCACGCGCACCCGCCGGTTCAGCGCGTGCAGCAGCAGCATCGCGCCGGCGGCCGCCGCCAGTGTGGCGGCCGTGCCCGCCACCGAGGCCAGCGCACCCCAGATCGCGCTGCCGACGGCCAGGCTGGCCTGCACCGCCAGCAGGATCAGCGCCATCGACCGTGCTCGCACCCACGCGGGCGCCGCACTCTGGGTGCCGGCCGACAGGCTGGCCAGCACGCCGACCCACGCCGCGCCGGCGGCGAAGGCACCGACCAGCGCGACCGCCGTGATGTTGGTCGCCGCGATCAGCAGCGTGGCGGCCGCCGACAGCACCACGCTCGAGGTCACGACCGTGTTCAGCGGACGGCGCTGCAGCTGCCGCGGGATCGACAGCGCGCAGACCACCGCGCCGGCGCCGAACGTGCTCAGCAGCAGGCCGAATCCGCCCGCATCCAGCCCCAGCTGGTCGCGCGCCACCAGCGGCATCAGCGCCCACAGCGAACTGCCGCACAGGCAGAAGATCACGTTGCGAACGATCAGCGCACGCATCGCTTCGGAATGCCGCGCAAAACGCAGCCCCGCCAGCACGCCCGAGATCAGCGTCTCGGGCACGCCCGGCAGCGCCGGGGGCCGCACGCGCCAGCCGCGCAGCGCAGCGATCGTCACGCCGAAACCCGCCGCGCTCGCCAGCAGCGCGCTCCCCGTCCCGGCCCAGGCCACGATCGCCCCGGCCAGCGCCGGGCCGATCGCGCGCGCCACGTTGAAGGCAACGGCGCCGAGCGCGACCGCCTTGGGGAGATCCTCGCGCCTGACCAGCTCGTTGACGCTGGCCTGTTGCGCGGGCAGGTAGAACGTGAAGGCCGCGCCGACCAGGAAGGTCAGCGCCAGCAGCAAGGCGGGATTCATCACGCCGGCGAGCGCCGCCGCGCCCAGCACGATCGTCGCGGCGACCAGCACCACCTGGGCCCCGAGGATGATCCGGCGCCGGTTCACGATGTCGGCCAGCGAGCCGGCCAGCAGCGCCAGCAGCAGCGACGGCGCGGTGCTGGCCGTCTGCACCAGCGCCACCAGCAGGGCCGAGGGCGTCAGCGTCGCCATCATCCACGATGCCACCGTGGCCTGCATCGTGTACGCCAGCGCGCTGCCGACCGAGCCGACGTAGAAGTAGCGGAACTGCCGGCGCCGCAGCGGCGACGACGCGAACCAGCGGGCCAGAACGGACGACATGGCGAGGATCGTGCCACGATTCGCCGCACGGCGCGCACGGCCATCCGCGTATTGCCCGAACCGGCGCAATGCGGCAGAGTCGGGGCACAACGAAACCTCAGGGAGCAGGCGATGCTGAAGACGAGATTCACCGAACTGGTCGGCGTGGAGCACCCGATCGTGCAGGGCGGCATGCAGTGGGTCGGGCGCGCGCAGCTGGTGTCGGCGGTGGCCAACGCCGGCGCGCTGGGCTTCATCACCGCCCTCACGCAGCCCACGCCCGAGGACCTGACGAAGGAGATCGCGCGCTGCCGCGAGATGACCGACAAGCCGTTCGGCGTGAACCTGACGATCCTGCCGGCCCTCAAGCCCCCGCCCTACGCCGAGTACCGGCAGGCGATCATCGAGTCGGGCGTGCGCGTCGTCGCGCCGGCCCGCCGCAAACCGCGGGCGCACATCGCCGCCGTGACG
>CAYGZN010000717.1:0-1658 GCA_964354355.1 uncultured Burkholderiaceae bacterium
CGACATCGGTACTTTACTACATCGGTATATCGTTGTATAGTTATAAATAACCTGGCTTTCCTGGTGCCGACCGTCATGACACGCATCCCGCACGCAATCCTGGGCGCCGCCCTCTGGGCGGTGGCTACCGGCCTCGCCCTCGGCGCGGACGGCCCGACAGCGGGCGGCAAGCTGGTCACCGAGCGCGTCGGCGTCTCGGCGATCGGCCGCTCGCAGAGCTTCGACGCGACGGTGCAGGCGGTGCGCCAGAGCGTCGTGGCCTCGCAGGTGCAGGCGCAGATCGTGGCGCTGCCGATCAAGGCCGGCGACCGGGTCGCCGCGGGCGCAGTGCTCGCGACGCTGGATTCGCGCATCGCGCAGCAGCAGTCGGCGGCCGCGCGCGCGTCGCTGTCGGCCTCGCAGGCCGAGCTCACCGTGGCCAAGGCCGATCTGGACCGGACCCGGCTGCTGGTGGACAAGAACTTCATCAGCCGGGCCGCGCTCGACCAGTCGCAGGCGCGCTACTCGGCCGCGCTGGCCAACGCCGAGGCCGCCGCGCGCCAGGCCGAGGCGTCGGGCGTGCAGGCTGGTCTGCACCGGCTGACGGCGCCATTCGCCGGACGCATCGCCGCGGTCACGGCCGAGGTCGGCGAAATCGCCCAGCCCGGACGGCCGCTGGCCACGCTGTACGACCCGTCGGCGCTGCGGGTCGTGGCCGACGTCCCCGAGCCGCTCGGGCGTCGCGTCACGGCCGAAACCCGGGCCCGTGTGCTGCTGCCGGTGGCCGGCGGCCCGGATCGCGAGCTGGTGCCGGTGCGCGTGACCCCGTTGCCGGCGATCGACCCGCAGACCCGGACCATGGCGATCCGGTTCGACCTTCCGGGCCATGCGGACGACCTCGTGCCCGGCCAGTACGCACGGATCGTTCTCGAGATCGCGCCGGACGCGATCGGCGCGATCGGCGCGGGCGCCGACGCGGCGCCGGCTGAGCGCCTGTCGGTGCCGCGGTCGGCGCTGGCGGTGCGCGGCGAGATGCGCGGCGTCTACGTGGTCGGCGCCGACGGCGCGCCGCGGCTGCGGCAGGTCCGGCCGGGCCGCGAGCTGGGGGCCGACCGCATCGAGATCCTGGCCGGGCTGAACCCGGGCGAGACCGTGGCCGTCGACGCCAACGCGGCGGCCCGCGTGGGAGTCCGGCCGTGAGCGACGACCGCCTCGGTGTCTCGGGCCGCGTGGCCCGTGCCTTCCAGTCCGCCAGCCTGACGCCGCTGATCGCGCTGGTGCTGCTGCTTGGGGGGCTGTTCGCGATCGGCGTGACGCCGCGCGAGGAGGAGCCGCAGATCGACGTCACGATGGCCAACGTGATCGTCGCGTGGCCCGGCGCCTCGGCGCAGCAGGTGGAGAACGCGGTGGCCGTGCCCGCGGGGCAGGTGTTCTCGCAGATCGCCGGCGTCAAGCACACCTACTCGATCGCCCGCGCGGGCCTGGCGATCGTCACCGTGCAGTTCGACGTCGGCGTGCCGCGCAGCGAAGCGCTGGTGAAGCTGTACGACACGGTCCAGTCCAACCAGGACTGGCTGCCCCGGGATCTCGGCGCGCTGCCGCCGGTGGTCAAGCCCAAGGGCATCGACGACGTGCCGATCCTGGCGCTGACGCTGTATGCCACCGATCCGTCCGTCTCG
>CAYGZN010000718.1:0-1645 GCA_964354355.1 uncultured Burkholderiaceae bacterium
CAGGCAGTAGTGCGCATTCGCGTCGATCGGGCCGTCGCGGGCGTCGCGGCGCAGGTCCATCGCGTAGCCGATCTCGCGCAGCAGCAGCCATTCGAAGCGCCGCAGCGTCGCCTCGAGCGACTCGCCCAGGCCGAGCGCCACCAGCGCCTGCGCGTAGCCGTCGAACAGCGCGGGGTGCGGATCGTCGCGCGGCAGCAGTCGCACCAGCAGCTCGTTCATGTAGAAGCCGCACAGCAGGCCGTCGCCCTGCGGCGCGGCCAGACCGCCGAGCCATTCGGCCGCGGTCAGCGTGCGCAGTTCGTGCCGGCCCGAGTAGCCGACGTGCAGCGGCTGGAACGCCTGCAGCACGCCCCGCAGCGACGAGTTCGGGCGCTTGGCGCCCTTGGCCACGCAGGCGATGCGCCCGTGGGTGCGGGTCAGCAGCTCGACGACCAGGCTGGTCTCGCGCCAGGCGATCGTGTGCAGCACGAACGCGGGTTCGCCGTGCACGCGTTCGGACGCGCGGCCCGTGGCCCGGGGTGCCCGCGCGGCGGCGGCCGGGCGCTCGGCCTCACTCGTATCCATACGACTGCAGGCGCTGCTCGTTGTCGGACCAGCCGCCGCGGACCTTCACCCAGACCTCCAGATGGACCTTGCTGCCCAGCAGCCGCTCGAGGTCCTGGCGGGCCTCGCTGGCGATGCGCTTGATGCGCTCGCCGCCGGCGCCCAGCACGATCGGCTTCTGCGCATCGCGCTCGACGATGATGGCCGCGAAGATCCTGCGCAGGCCAGGAAGCTCCTCGAACTGCTCGATCACCACCGTGCTCTGGTAGGGCAACTCGTCGCCGAGCAGCCGGAACATCTTCTCGCGGATGGCCTCGGCGGCCAGAAACCGCTCGCTGCGATCGGTGTAGGCGTCGGGCTCGTACGCCGCCGGCCCCTCGGGCAGGTGGCGCGCGCACTCCTGCAGCAGCTCGTCGACCTGCCGGCCGGTACGCGCGCTGATCGGCACGATCGCCGCGAACGACCGGATCGCGCTGACCTTGGCCAGCAGCGGCAGCAGCGCGTCGCGATCCGGCACGGCATCGACCTTGTTCAGCGCCAGCACCACGGGCTTTTCCGGCGGCACCAGCGCGAGCACCTGCGCGTCGGCCGGAGTCCACCCGTGCGCGTCGGCGACCAGGATCACGACGTCGGCCTCGAGCGCCGCCTGCGTGGCGGTTCGGTTGAGCACGCGGTTCAGAGCGCCGCGGTTGCGGGTCTGGAAGCCCGGCGTATCCAGCAGCAGGTACTGGGCCTGCGGGCGCGTGACGACCCCGACGATCCGGTGCCGGGTCGTCTGCGCCTTGGCCGACGTGATGCTGAGCTTTTCGCCGACCAGCCGGTTCAGCAGCGTCGACTTGCCGACGTTGGGCCGCCCGATGATCGCCACGTGCCCGCAGCGGTGACCCTCGGGCACCGCGCCGGGGGTCGGTGCCGACGTCGACACCGCGCTCAGGCCGCCTGCGCGCGCCGCCGGCTCTCCACGGCTGCCGGGCCCGCGGCGACCGCCGGATCGGATCGCACGACTGCATCGGGCCGCACGACCGCGTCGTCGGGCCGCACGACTGCATCGGGCCGCACGACTGCATCGGGCCGCACGACCGCGTCGTCCCCCGGGACGTTG
>CAYGZN010000719.1:0-1643 GCA_964354355.1 uncultured Burkholderiaceae bacterium
GTCCGAAGGTCGGCACGATCAGGGCTCCCGGGCCGGGCCGCGGGACTTCGGGCCGGTGGGCGCCGGGTCGAGCGGCGGCGGATCGGCCGGCCACGGATTGGCGCTGTCCCAGGCCAGCCAGCGGGCGCGCGCCTGCGCAAGCGCCTGCTCGACGGTGACGATCCGCTCGACGTGGCCGCCCAGCTGCCGGTAGTGGTCCAGGCGCATCGTGAACTCGATCGGCGCCACGATCGCCGGGGTCGGCACCCAGCCGAAGCTGCGTTCGGGCATGCGGGTGACGTCGACCATCACGGTGATGCCGCCGCCCGGCCACACGTAGGCCGGGGCCCCGCCGACGGTCACGCGCGTGAGCAGGTCCTTGATCGAGCGGGTCAGCAGCACCGGGTTCTCGGTGACGCCCGCGCGCAGGCTGCCTCCCGCGCCCGCCACGAACATCACGGTCGCCAGCGACGGCTCGCAGTTCTCGCCGATGCGTTCGACGACTCGCGCGACCGCCTCGGGCATCGGCGCCGGCACCGGCCGCAGCGCGTCGTCGAGCACGAACCAGGCGTGATGATCGCCCGTGGTCGACACCATCAGCAGGCGCAGCCCGGGCCGCGCCACCTTGGGGCTGAAGCCCTCGACGATCGTCAGCGGATCGGTGACGTCGGTGCCGCCCCATCCGGTGCCCGGGTTGGCGACCTGGAAATAGCGGCCCGGCGTCGACTTGCGCCCGCGGATGCGAATCCCCGAGGGCGCCATGTCAAGGCACTTGCCCGCCTGGTGCTCGGTCAGCACGCCGGTGATGTGGTCGTCGACGACCACGACCTCGTCGACGTGGCCGAGCCACTGCCGCGCGAAGATGCCGATCGTCGCCGAGCCGCAGCCGACGCGCATGCGCCGCTCCTCGACCCCGTCGACGATCGGCGCCCGGCCGGCCTGCACGCGCAGGTGGGCGCCCCCCTCGATGTCGAGGTCGACCGCCTCCTTGTTGCCCAGCGCCATCATCAGGTCGCACGTCACGCGGCCTTCCTTCTTGCTGCCCCCGGTCAGGTGATGCACGCCGCCCAACGACAGGAACTGGGAGCCGTACTCGATCGTCGTCACGTGGCCGACCGCCTCGCCGCGGTGGCGCACGGTCGCGCACTCGGGCCCGAGGTAACGGTCGGTGTCGACCTTGATGCGGTAGCTGCAGTAGCTGAAGATGCCCTCGGTGACGACCGTCACCATGTCGACGCCCTGCTGACGACTCGACACGATGAACGGCGCCGGCTTGTAGTCGGGGTAGGTCGTGCCGGCGCCGACCCCGGTGACGAACACCGACTGGCCGACCAGGTCGCCGTCCCAGTCGGGCTCCTGGCCGGCAAAGCGCACCACCGGGCCGTCCGAATCCGGGTCGGATGCCCGCCTCATCAGCAGCACCGGGTCGACACGCGTGAGCGCCCCGGCCACGTTCGCGTAGCGATCGCACGCGCCGCTGCGCCCCTCGGTGATCTGGCACAGCACCGGGCAGGCGTCGCACTCGATCTTGCCCGCGGGCACCGACCTGGCGCCGCCTGCGCCGCCCGCGGCAGGCACGACGGCACTCACGCGCGCGGCCCCTGCGCCAGCGCCGCGCGCAGGCGGTCCGGCGTCACCGGCAGCTGCGTGGGGCGCACGCCGGT
>CAYGZN010000720.1:0-1637 GCA_964354355.1 uncultured Burkholderiaceae bacterium
CCAGGCCGGCCGGGTTGTCCATGCTGCCGACGCCGGTGGAGATCTTCTGCAGCAGTGCGCCGGTCTTGATGTCCACCACGAACAGGAACCCCTTGCCGCGGCCGCTCGTGTCGAACGCGCGGACGTTGTTGTGCCCAGAGGAGAGCAGCGCCACCCATCCCCAGCGCTTGGTCTTGACGACCTGCGGCGCACCGAACGAGAAACCGAGGTCGGGGTCGGTGAACTCCCACAGGACCTTGCCGGCCGCGTTGGTCTCGGTGTCGAATGCGTTGGGGTTCGTGATGTCGATCGCAAAGAACCCCTGCCCACCCTTACCCAGTCCGCCGACCAGCACGGTGCGCCAGTCCGGCGCGCCGCTGGACGACGCCGTGTTGTTGAAATCGACGTCCCCGACCCACGGCGTGGCGTTGACGTAGTACTTGTGCGCGTAGTCAATGTCGGCCAGCGCCCGCAGCCCGTCGACGTCCGGCGCGGTCACGCCCGCGTACAGGAACGACGGCACGTACGCGAAGATCTCGGTGCCGCCGGTCGTGGACGTGGTGTCGATCGACGCGTCGATCGCGTGCAGCATCCCGTCGTTGGCGCCGACGTAGATCACGCCGCGCCGGTCCTTCCACGTGGTCTTGAACGCCTCGTAGCCGGGATTGAACGCGTCGCTGAGCTTGGCCTGCGGCGCCCCCACGTAGCGCGCCTCGGAGTCGACCACGTCACCGAGCACCGCCGGACGAATCGCGTTGGTCGCCTCGTCGCGCCGCGTCCGCAGGCGGTAGCCGGCTACGTCCTGGCGTCCGCGCAACCACTCGAGCACCGCCGAGTCGCCCAGCGCCGCCTGCTGCTGGGTCGTCAGGCTGGTCCACTGGAACGGCACGCCGCCGGTGAACGCGGGTGCCTGGGGATCCAGGTTCGACGCCATCGTGACGATCCGACGGCCCGACTGCCAGTCCTGAGCCGCGATCTTCTCGGCCGAGTCCCACACGCGCGTGGCGTTGATGTCGCCCGACACCTCGTCGAAGCTGTTGTACTTGAACGCCATCACCGTGCCCGACCAGTTGCTCGGGTCGTAGGCCACGCGGAACAGGCCCGTGTCGGTCTGGAGTTCGACCGACTTGGTCGACACGCCGACGCCGGCGTTCGAGGCGATCTCCGAGCGGATCGAGCGGAACGCTCCCTTCAGCCCCTCGACCAGTGCTTCGGGCGTGTTGGCCTCGAAGTAGGTGTCCGGCAGCAGGTCGCCGTTGCGGTCCCAGACGTCCTTGACGGTGATCGCGCCGTCTCGGTTCTCGTCGGCCACCGCGTCGCCCGCGTCCAGCTTGCCGTTGTTGTTCAGATCACGGAACCCGCCGTACTTGGCCGCCAGCCACAGCTGGTTGCGCCGCTTCGGGTCCGAGCGCGTCACGCCCGCGCCCCAGCTGCCGGCCTCACGGACGTCGACGAAGTAGGTCTTGACCGTCTGCTTGCCGCGCGTCTGCACGCGGGCGTCGTCGGGGCGGATGTCCTTGGTGTTGGCGTAGTAGGCCATCGCCGCGACATAGGCGGACCCGTCGCAGCAGTTGGCCGGCCCGGCCGTCAGGTTGCCGCCGGACGAGTTCTTCAGCTGCACGCCTTCGTTGGCGAGCTCGGTGGCGATGATGTCGTTG
>CAYGZN010000721.1:0-1632 GCA_964354355.1 uncultured Burkholderiaceae bacterium
CGAGGACGGCACGCCACCGGACGGGGGGCTGGGGCAGCCGGCGGCCGCCGCCGAGGGCGCCGAGGGCGCCGAGGGCGCCGATTCGGGCGCGGCCCACGGCCCGAACGGGGATCGCGAAGGGGACGGTGGTGAGGCGGTCTCGGTGGTCCCCTAGCCTGGCGCGGCCGCCCGGCTGGATCGCGGCCGCCCGTTCGGCGCTGGCCGCGCGCGATCCGCTGGCCGTTGCGATCGCCGCATCGCTGCTGATCCACGGACTGGTGATGTTCGTGCGGTTTGCGCCCCCGATGCCGATCCGGCTGAACCCCAACGACGCGCGTCTCGAGGTCGTGCTGCTGAACGCGCAGACCGCGGCGCGCCCCGTGGCGCCCGAGGTGCTGGCCCAGGTCAACCAGGAAGGCGGCGGCGAGCACGATCGCGGCCGCGCGCGCTCGCCGCTGGTGGCCGAGCGGCGCGCGCGCGACGGCACGCAGATCCTGGAGCAGCGCCAGCGCGTCGAGCAGCTCGAGGAGCAGCAGCGCCAGCTGCTGGCGCTGGCCAAGGGGCCGCAGACGTACGTGCAGCCCGACAAGCGCCCGGAGCCGCACGAGCCGCGCCGGGAGGCCGACGACCGCGAGCAGCTCGAGTCGGTGATGACGCGGATGCAGGCCGAGATCTCCAGGAGCATCGAGGACTACAACAAGCGGCCCAAGCGGCTGACCTACGGCGTCAACGCGGTCGGGGTCAACTACGCGCGCTACGTCAACGACTGGGCCAGCCGGATCGAGCAGATCGGCACCGAGCGCTATCCGGCCGAGGCGCGCGGGCGGATGTACGACTCGCTGATCATCACGGTCGAGAGCGACAAGCACGGCAACGTCGTCGACGTGATCGTCAACAAGAAGTCGCGCCACGAGGCCCTGAACCGCGTCGTCAAGCAGATCGTGTACGCGGGGCAGCCGTACGAGCGCTTTCCGTCGGACATGGCGCGCGAAGGCGACATCCTGCAAATCGTGCGCACCTGGACCTTCACGAACAATGCCCTCGAGACCCGATCGGTACGCGGTGATCGGTAACCCGGTCGCGCACAGCCGCTCGCCCGCGATCCACGCGATGTTCGCCGCCCAGACCGGGCAGCGCATCGAGTACACGCGGCTGCTCGCGCCGCTGGACGGATTCGCCGCCGCCGTCGACGCGTTCCGCGCCGACGGCGGTCGCGGGCTGAACGTGACGCTGCCGTTCAAGCTGCAGGCGTTCGCGTATGCGGGCACGCACAGCGCGCGCGCGAGCGTGGCCGGCGCCGTCAACACGCTGGTGTTCGACGGCGCGCAGGCGCACGGCGACAACACCGACGGAGCGGGCCTGGTCGCGGACGTGACCGGGCGGCTCGGGCTGGCGCTGGCGGGCGCGCGGGTGCTGCTGCTGGGCGCCGGCGGCGCGGCGCGCGGTGTCCTGCAGCCGCTGCTGGCTGCGGGCGTCGCGGCGCTCGTCGTCGCGAACCGGACCGCGGCCACCGCCGCACAGGTCGTCGCGCAGGCCGGCACGCACGTGGGGCCGGACGCCGCACGGCTCACGGGGTGCGGGCTGGGCGCGATCCGGGGCCGCTTCGAGCTGATCGTCAACGCCACGGCCAGCGGCCTGAGCGGGGAGTCGCCG
>CAYGZN010000722.1:0-1627 GCA_964354355.1 uncultured Burkholderiaceae bacterium
GATCCTGCGGGTCGGCAATGCGGGGCTCGGCAAGGTGACGGCGCTGCCCTGGGCACCTGCCAGCCCGGCCGTCGACGCGGCGTACGAGGCCCGCTACGCCGTCGACACCGAGAAGGCACGCGCGTTGCTGGCCGCCTCGGGCCTGTCGGCCGCCGAGATGAACAACTGGAAGCTGCTCGTCAACGGCGGCGACGAGAGCCTGGTGCTGATCAGCCAGGTTGCGCAGAGCTCGCTCGCGAAAGCCGGGATCAAGGTCGATCTCGACCTGAAGCAGGGCGCCGAGTTCGTCGACGCGCTGCTCAACGGCAAGTTCGACGCGGTTTTCGGTGCGATCGGCAACGTCCAGAAGTTCCCGACCCGGCTCACGACCAACAGCATCTACCGCACGACCAACAACCCGATCCTGGGCACGCCGCATCCGCACCCGGCGTACGTCGCCGCGATCGACCGGGTCAACAAGACCTTCGGACCCGGTGCCGACGTCAGGGGCGCTTACGACAACCTGAACCGCGTGCTGGTGGACTCGGCATTCGGCATTCCCACCAACACCTACGACACGGGGCTGATCGTGGCCGCGCCCGCGGTCGGCGGGTTCACGCTGGACATCGACAACATGCTGGTGGCGAGAACGATCGGGTTCAAGCGTTGACGCAGGCATCGACCGCAGCGGTGCACAGGGCGCGCGGCGATGCCTGAGCCGGTGCTGTCGGTGCGTGGGCTGGAGGTCGATTTCGTCGGCTCGGGCCGGGCGGTGCCGGCGGTGCGCGGCATCGACTTCGACGTGCTGCCCAACGAGGTGCTGGGCATCGTCGGAGAGTCCGGATCCGGCAAGAGCGTGGCGTCGCTGGCGATCACCGGCCTGCTTCCCGAGACCGCGCGGGTGCGTGGGTCGGTGCGACTGGGCGGCATCGAGGTGACCGAGGCCGGCCCCGAGCGGCTGCGAATGATGCGCGGGCGCGACGTCGGGATGATCTTCCAGGATCCGACCACGACGCTGAACCCGGTGCTGCCGATCGGCCGCCAGATCACCGAGGGCCAGGTGGCCCACGGCGGGATCGGCGCGAGTCAGGCGCGTGCGCGGGCGGTCGAGCTGCTGCGCGAGGTCGACATCCCGGATCCGGCGGCGCGCGCCGATCAGTACCCGCACCAGTTCTCGGGCGGCATGCGTCAGCGCGCGGTGATCGCGATGGCGATGGCTGGTCGCCCGAGCCTGATCATCGCCGACGAGCCCACGACGGCGCTCGACGTGACGGTCCAGGCGCAGGTGCTGGCCGTGCTCGCCCGCCGTCAGGCCGACACCGGCGCCGCGGTGATCCTGATCACCCACGATCTGGGCGTCGTGGCCGAAGTCGCGGACCGGGTCGCGGTGATGTATGCCGGGCGGATCGTCGAAACGGGCCCGGCGGTCGCGATCTTCCAGCATGCGCGGCATCCGTACACGGTCGCATTGCTGCACAGCGTGCCGCGCATCGACGGCCGCGACGACCGGCTCGAGTCGATCCCCGGCCAGCCGCCCAACCCGGCCGCGCTGCCGCAGGGTTGCGCTTTCCGGCCGCGCTGCGCGATCGGGCGAGACCGGCCGCGCTGCGCGCTCGAGGATCCGCGGCTGCGCGGCATCGGCGAGGAC
>CAYGZN010000723.1:0-1623 GCA_964354355.1 uncultured Burkholderiaceae bacterium
CAGGCGCCGGTCTCGCCCGACAAGCCCGAGACCGTGACGCTGTCGATCGACGCCGAAGGCCGGGTCTTCTGGAACGACGAGCCGCTGCCCGACAGCGCAGCCCTGCAGTCGCGGCTGGCGCAGGCCGTCGTGCGCAAGCCGCCCGCGGAGCTGCACCTGCGCGCCGACCAGCAGACACGCTACCAGCGGATTGCCGAAGTGATGTCGGCGGCGCAGCAGGCAGGCATCGAGCGGATCGGCTTCGTCACCGACCCGCGCCCGGTCACGCCGGCACCGCCTGCACGCTGACGGTCACAGCGCAAAGCGCAGCCCGCCCAGCAGCGCGCCGGGCGATTCGATGCCGCCCGTCGATCGGCTCGCATAGGTGTCGGTGGACGGGAATCGCTCGACGCGCGCGGTGAGGGACTCGAGCCCCTCGCCCAGCACGCCGAACAGGCTGTCGTCGAAGCGCATCGCCTCCACCGGCCCGACCACCTCGCCGCGCTCGACCCAGAACGTCGCGAACCGCGTCATGCCGGTCAGCCGGCACGCCTGGCGCTCGGCGAAGTTGAGGTACCAGAAGTTGCCGATCCACAGCCCCGTGCCCAGGCGCTGCAGCGCCTGATCGTCGGGCAACGTGCCCGGCGCGACCCGCAGCGACTCGGGCGCCTCGCCGTCGGCGGCCGCGTTGCCCTCGATCGAGAACTCGCGGGCGGTTCGCGGCGACACCAGCCAGCCCGCGAACCGGCCGGCCTCGACCAGCGGTACGCGCGCGGGCCGCCGGTAACCGTCGGACTGGAACGACGGCGCGAAACCCGCACCCAGGTCCTCGGCCAGGCCGACCTGCGACGCGAACGCGGCCTCGCCGCGCTGCAGCCGCGCCAGCGGCGATTGCCCGCTGAGGTGGGCGCGCGCGGAAAAGCCGCCCCACGACAGCATCTCGATCATGTCGGCCAGCGCGCGCGGCGCCAGCAGCGCGCGATGCGTGCCCGGCGCGAGCGTGCGGACCGCGCGCGTCATCAGCTGCGCCTGCGTGCGCGATTCGCGGATCGAACGCTGCAGCCCGGCGGCATCGAGCGCGGCGCCGGTCCACGACGCCTTGACCGCCTTGCGTGCGCCGTCGGCGGCCGCGTCCGGCGGCAGGTGGATCGAATAGTCGAAGACGACGCTGCTGCGCTGGTACCACAGGCAGGCGCCGGCCGAACTGCACCAGCCGCGCGCCAGCGGGCCGGCCGCGGCGAACCCGACCAGGTCGGCGTCGCCGGCGGCCGCGCCCACGGCATCGACGAACGCGTCGCGCTCGAACGCCGTGCCGTCGACGTGATCGACCCCCGACGACGCGGCGCGGTTCACGTCGAGCAGCGGGTCGGGGGCGCTGTCGTGCAGGGCCGCGCGCGCGGCGTCCAGCGCGGCGTCCAGTGCCGCAGACACGGCGTCGATGCCGGCACCGAGCCCGGGCAGCGTGAACGTCGCGAACGACTGGCGCGCGCCGTGGACCAGCCGCAGCCGCACGGTCGCCCGCTCGACGCGACCCGCCTGGCGCACACGCGCATGATTGAACCGCGCGAACTCGGACGCCTCGGCCTCGAACTCGGCGGCCACGAACTCGCCGTCGCGCGAGCTGCCGCTGACGACCTGCGCCAG
>CAYGZN010000724.1:0-1616 GCA_964354355.1 uncultured Burkholderiaceae bacterium
AGTTCGCGCCCCACGGATCAGCGCGGCGCCGCTGCGGGTGGCGACGAGCCCTTGCCGCGTGCGCTCGAAGAGCGGTTCGCCGATCGAGCGCTCGATCTCCGCGAGCGCCTTGGAGACGGCTGGCTGGGTCACGTGCAGAAGACGCGCGACCCGGGCGAGCTGTCCCGCCTCGTCGATGGCAACGAGGAGCCTCAGGTGCCGCAGCCTGATGTCCCGGCCGAAGTACTCCGATATCGTCATGGCGCCTGCTTCCGGTGTGAGGGCCGACACACGGTAACAGACCCGCTGCACTTAACCCAATGGTTATGTGTACAGCGCGAGTTCTCAGTTGCCTGTCGACGCGCGCCGGGCGACGATCCGCAATCGGATCAAGGGGAGGCTCGATTGGAAACGATTTCTCGGACTGCGCCGGTCCGGCGCGCGAACGGGGAGTACGAGCACTTCAGGGTGCTTCCCGCCTCGCCCGCGATCGGCGGCATCGTCGAGGGCGTCAGGCTGGGGGCGCTCGACGACGCGGCGGCGATCGAACTGCGCGACGCGTTGTGGCGCTATGGCGTGCTGTTCGCCCGCGACCAGCACCTGAGCTTCGACGAGCACAAGCGTCTGGCCCGGCACTTCGGCGAGGAGCTCGAACAGCACACCTTCGGGCGGACGATGGCGGAGCAGGGCCATCCCGAGGTGCTCGTCATCCAGAAGTCGAAGTCGGCCGGCAGCGGCACGACGACCGACGTCTGGCACCACGACGTGACCGGCCGCGCGCACCCGAACCTGGTGTCGGTGCTGCAGGCCGACGAAGTGCCGTTCGGCGCCGACACGATGTGGGCGAGCATGAGCGGCGCCTACGACCGCCTGCCCTACGCGCTGAAGCTGGCGTTCCTGAATCTGGACGTGGACCACGACACGCTCTACGGCGCACTGCGCCACGACCAGGCGCGCTCGCCGCGTGTTTTCGAGAAGCTCGCTGCGTCGGGCGAGCGGCACTCCCACCCGGCCGTGATCCACCACCCCTTCACGGGCAGGCCGTGCCTGTTCGTCGGCAACGCGTGGACCCGCCGGATCAGGGACTGCAACAGCGACCAGGGCGAGCTGCTGCTGCGGCTGGCCAACGACATGTCGAAGGTGCCCGAGCTGCAGGTGCGCTGGCAGTGGCGCAAAGGCGACGTGGCGCTGTGGGACAACTTCGGCACGACCCACTACGGCGTGACGGGCGACGTCGGGTCCGAACGCCGCCTGTACAGGGTCTCGGCATGGTCGCCGCGGATCCGTCCGACGCTGGACCGCGACCGCGCCGTCCGGGAACTGCTGGAGGCGCACGCATGAAGATCGATGGCGAGTGCCTGTGCGGCTACATCCGCTACGAGGCGACGATCGACCCGGGCAAGGTCCGGATCTGTCACTGCACGCAATGCCAGGTGCACAGCGCAACGGCGTTCCGCACCGGCGTGCTGGTCGAGAAGGAGAACTTCCGTCTGCTGTCGGGCGTGCCGAAGGTCTACGTGAAGACGGCCGAGAGCGGCACCCCGCGCGCGATGGCGTTCTGCCCTGATTGCGGTACGTCGTTCTACGGGTGCGCGGTCGTGGACGACCCGCCGGTCTTCTCGCTCAGACTGGGCACT
>CAYGZN010000725.1:0-1613 GCA_964354355.1 uncultured Burkholderiaceae bacterium
CTCCGATTCCATCAGCGTCTCGGGGATCGCGCCGCAGTTGACCGCGACGAACGGCTGCAGCGCCCGCGAACCCGACTGGTGGATCAGCCGGGCGGCCAGCTCCTTGCCGGACCCGGACTCGCCGGTGATGGCGACCGGCGCCATGCTGCGCGCCAGGCGCGCGACGCTTGCGCGCACCTCGGCGATCGCGCCCGAGACGCCCAGCAGCAGGCCCGCGCCGAGCCGGTCCGCCGCATCGCCCGCGTCGCGGACCCGGCCGGTGGCGGCACCCGCCGCGGCGCCGGCGGCACCGCCCGCGCTGTGCGTCGTGTCGGCGTCGGCGGCCAGCGGCAGCGCCGAGCGGACCAGGCTGCGCAGCGCGTCCAGCGCCACCGGCTTGGACACGTAGTCGAATGCGCCGGCCTTCAGCGCCGCGACCGCGTTCTCGGTGCTGCCGTACGCGGTGATCACCGCGACCGGCGTCTCGGGGTGATCGCGGCTGATCGCCTCGACCAGCTGCAGGCCGTTGCCGTCGGGCAGCCTCATGTCCGTCAGGCACAGCGCGTACGACGTCGACTCCAACAGCCGGCGCGCGGTGGCGATGTCGGGTGCGCAATCGACGTCGAGCCCCATGCCGACCAGCGTCAGCTCCAGCAGCTCGCGCAGGTCGGCCTCGTCGTCGACGACCAGCACGCGCGGCGAGCGCGCGGGGCGCGGGGACGATCGGGCAGGTTCGGTGGCGAGCGGGTTCATCGGCGGGCCAGGGTCGTTGCAGGGGGCGCCGGTCGCGGTTCCACGACGAAGGCGCTGCGGCTCGGCGGATTATCCCCCGGCGGCTCGTACCGGATCGACGCGCCGTTGGCGGAGCACAACTCGCGCGCCAGGTGCAGGCCCAGCCCGGTGCCACGCGGCTCGGTGGTGAAGAACGGCTCGAACAGGTGCTCGCGGATCGACGGCGCGACCCCCGGCCCGTCGTCGCTCACGCGCAGCATCGCGCGCCCCGGCACCGGCTCGGCCCACTCGAGCGTGACTGCACCGTTCGCGGCGCTGGCGTAGCGCAGCGCGTTGTCCAGCAGATTGGCGAGCACCTGGCGCAGGTTGTCCGCGTCGAACCACACGGGCTGCGGACTGTCGATGCGGCACGCGACGCGCGCCCGGTCCGCCCCCGACTGTCCGAGGTGCTCGGCGAGCATCTGCGGCAGCGCGGTTGCGGCCGGCAGCGCCGCCGGGCTGGCCCCGGCGCGCCGCGAGATCGACAGCACGTCCTCGACGATCCGGTTGATCCGCAGGCTGTTGTCCTCGACGATCGTGGCCAGCCGCCGCAGCTGCGGCTCGTGCAGGTGCTCGGCGAGCAATCCGTTGGCGTGGCGGATCGCCCCGAGCGGATTGCGGATCTCGTGGGCGATCGACGCCGACAGGCGCCCCATCGAGGCGAGCTTGAGCTGCTGCGCGCGCTGCTCGACGCGCCCCAGGTCCTCGAGCATCAGCACGGTGCCGGCCGCGCCCGGGCCGCCCAGGCGGCGCGCGCGCAGGCGACGGCCCGGCGCGTCGCGGCGCGGCACGAAGAACTCGATCGGTTCGTCGGCGCGGTGCGCGCCGGTGCCCAGCGCGGCCCACAGGACGGCCGCACCGGG
>CAYGZN010000726.1:0-1612 GCA_964354355.1 uncultured Burkholderiaceae bacterium
GCGCCGCGACGGCGCGCTGCTGATCTTCGACGAGGTGATGACGGGTTTCCGGGTCGCGCTGGGCGGCATGCAGGCGGTCAGCGGCGTCACGCCCGACCTGACCGCGTTCGGCAAGGTGATCGGCGGCGGCATGCCGGTCGGCGCCATCTGGGGGCCCGCGGCGGTCATGGAGATGATGGCGCCGCTCGGGCCGGTCTACCAGGCCGGCACCTTGTCGGGCAACCCGATCGCGATGGCCGCCGGGCTGGCCACGCTGGACCTGATCGAGGCGCCGGGCTTCTACGAGGCCGTGTCCGGGCGCCTGGGGCTACTTGTCGAAGGGTTGCGCGCGCGGGCGCGTGCGGCCGGCGTCACCTTCTGCGCGCAGCACCTCGGCACGATGGCCGGGATGTACATGCTGGCCGAGCCGCCGCGCAGCTACGCGCAGGTCATGCAGCAGGACGTCGAGCGCTTCAAGCGCTTCTACCACCGGATGCTCGAGGCGGGTGTGTACTTCCCGCCGTCGCCGGTCGAAGCCTTCTTCTTCTCGTCGGCGCACAGCGACGCCGACGTCGCGTTCACGCTCGATTGCGCGGCGCGCGCCTTCGAGGGGCTCTGACCGCCGGCCTTCGCGCGCCTGCGGCTCAGTGCAGCGTCGGGCGCCGCGCCGGCGAGCGGCCGCGAAACAGCGTCTGCATGACCCGCGTGGTGCCGATGCTCACGAGTTCCTGGCCGATCGTGTGGGCCTCGTCGGCCACGATGTCCAGCGTCACGTCGGCGCCCACGGCGCGCATCCCCCGATACGCCTGCGTCGCGTGGATCGAGGGCACCACGCTGTCGAACTCGCCGTGGATCAGGTGCACCGTCGAGTCGACGCGCTCGTCGGGGCGCATCGGGCTGGCAAGCCGCGGCGCATAGGCCACGACGATCGCGGCCCGCTCGGGTTGCGTGCGGGCCAGTTCCAGCGCGACGGTCGCCCCCTGCGAGAACCCGACGACGACCGTCTCGCCACCGCCCACGCCGATCAGCTGCTGCAGGCTGCCGATGCGTTGGGCGACCGCGGCGGCCGCACGCGCCGCGTGGCCCGCGCTGCGGCTGCCGCGCTCGCGCGGATCGAACCAGTCGGCCCACGGGCCTCGCGGCACCAGGCCCTGCAGGACTGCGGCGGTCGCGCCGGGGAACTTCAGCTGCCAGGCGATCGCCACCGGTGCGAACGACTCGGGCGACGAGCCCGCGCCGTGCAGGAACACCAGCAGCCGCCGCGGCGCCGTCGCCGAGATCGGCGGCAGCTCGAGCCAGAGCTGGGGCCGTGCCGCCATCGCCCTGCGCTACAGGATCAGCCGCCCGAGCGCCCACGCGGCCGCCGCCATCAGCGCCGTGGCCGGGATCGTCAGCACCCAGGCCCACACGATGCTGCCGGCCAGCCCCCAGCGCACCGCCGAGGACTTGCGCGCCGAGCCGACGCCGACGATGGCGCCGGTGATGGTGTGGGTGGTCGACACCGGAATGCCGGCGCTCGAGGCCAGGAACAGCGTGATCGCGCCGCCGGTCTCGGCGCAGAACCCGCCGACCGGCCTCAGCTTGGTGATCTTCTGGCCCATCGTCTTGACGATCCGCCAGCCGCCGAACATCG
>CAYGZN010000727.1:0-1609 GCA_964354355.1 uncultured Burkholderiaceae bacterium
GGAGACGAAGAACGTCGCGCTGGCGCTCGGCAACCACACGATCCAGCGGCTCGGGACCTCGCCCCCGTGAAGATCTGCATCGTGGGGCTGGGTGCGGTCGGCGGCTTCGTTGCGCACCGTCTGGCCGAATCCGGACAGCAGGTGTCGGCGCTGGCCCGCGGCGCGACGCTCGCGGCCGTGCGCAGCCGCGGACTGGTGCTGCGCGACGCGGCCGACCCCGAAGCGGGCCGGGCGGTGCCGATCGGCGCCAGCGACGACGCCGCGCAGCTGGGCGTGCAGGACGTCGTGGTGCTGACCGTCAAGACCACCGCGCTGCCGACGGTGCCGGCGGTGGTCGCACCGCTGCTGGGCGCGCACACGGCGGTCGTGTCGGCGATGAACGGCGTGCCGTGGTGGTTCTTCCACGGGCTGGGCGCGCGCTGGCGCGGCACGCGCCTCGCCGCCACCGACCCCGACGGCGCGCTGGCCGCGGCCATCGACCCGGCGCGCGTGCTGGGCTGCGTCGTGCACCTGTCGGCGGCCTGCCCGGAGCCGGGGCTGGTGCGCCATGGCTTCGGCGAGCGCTTCATCCTGGGCGAACCCGGCGGCGCCGACTCGCCGCGACTGCGCGCCTTCGCCCACGCGTTGCGCCAGGCCCGCTTGGAGGTCGAGGTCACGCCGCGCATCGAGCTGGAGGTCTGGCTGAAGCTGTGGGGCAACATGACGATGAACCCGATCTCGGCGCTGACCGGCGCGACGATGGACCGCATCCTCGACGACCCGCTGCTGTACCGGTTGATGTCCGACGCGATGGTCGAGGCCCGTGCAATCGGCGAGCACTTCGGGCTGCCGATCACGATGACGCCCGACGAGCGCCATGCGGTCACGCGCAAGCTGGGTGCGGTCCGCACGTCGATGCTGCAGGACGTGATGGCCAACCGCCCGATCGAGCTCGACGCGCTGGTGGGCGCGGTGGCCGAGATGGCGCGGCTGGTGCCGCTGGACACGCCCAACATCGACGCGCTGCTCGGGCTGACACGCCTGTTCGGCCGGGAGCGCGGGCTGTACCGATGAACACCGCGCAGGCCGTCGTCGCCATGCTCCGGCGCGAAGGCATCGCCGAGCTGTACTGCCTGCCCGGGATCCAGAACGACCCGCTGTTCGACGCCTTGTACCACGAGCCGTCGATCCGGCCGGTCCACACCCGCCACGAGCAGGGCGCGGCCTACATGGCGCTGGGTGCCGCGATGGCCACGGGCCGCACGCAGGCGTACTGCGTGGTGCCCGGCCCCGGTTTCCTGAACACCACCGCGGCGCTGGCCACCGCCTATGCGTGCAATGCGCCGGTGCTGGCGCTGGTCGGCCAGATCCCGATGGCCGCAATCGGGCGCGGGCTGGGCCTGCTGCACGAGATTCCGGACCAGCTGGGCGTGATGGCGTCGCTGACCAAGTGGGCCGCGCGCATCCAGGGGCCGGCCGACGCGGTGCCGCTGATGCAGCAGGGGTTTCGCGCGCTGCGCTCGGGCCGGCCGCGCCCGGTGGGCATCGAGGTGCCGATGGACGTCTGGGCGCGGCGCGCGGCCGTTGCGCTGCCCGACGGGCCGACGACCGTGGAGCCGGCCGCCCTCGA
>CAYGZN010000728.1:0-1609 GCA_964354355.1 uncultured Burkholderiaceae bacterium
GATCGCCGCGGTGACGATCTTCCTGCACCGCTGCCAGGCGCACCGAGCGCTCGACCTGCATCCGGTCGTGTCGCACTTCTTCCGATTCTGGCTGTGGCTCGGCACCGGCATGGTGACCAAGGAGTGGGCCGCGATCCACCGCAAGCACCATGCCAAGTGCGAGACCCCCGAGGATCCGCACAGCCCGCAGACCCGCGGCATTCGCACCGTGCTGCTGCGGGGCACCGAGCTGTACCGGGCCGAGGCCGCGAATGCCGAGACCGTCGAGAAGTACGGCCACGGCACGCCCGACGACTGGATCGAGCGAAACCTCTACACGCGCTACTCGATGTACGGGATCCTCATCACCCTGGCCATCGACGTGCTGCTGTTCGGCGCGATCGGGGTGACGGTCTTCGCCGTGCAGATGCTCTGGATTCCGGTGACGGCGGCCGGGGTCATCAACGGCATCGGCCACTACTGGGGTTACCGCAACTTCGACAGCCCGGACGCCAGCACCAACGTGCTGCCGTGGGGGATCCTGATCGGCGGCGAGGAACTGCACAACAACCACCACGCGTTCGCGTCGTCCGCCAAGCTGTCGAGCCGCTGGTACGAATTCGACATCGGCTGGATGTACATCCGCATCCTCGAGCTGCTGGGGCTTGCCAAGGTCCGCAAGGTCGCGCCGGTGCCGCGGCTGTCGTCGCCGCGCCCGATCGTCGACCTGCAGACGCTGCAGGCGGTCATTGCCTACCGTTACGACCTGATGGCCGCCTACGGCAAGTCGCTGAAGAAGGCGTGCACCGACGAGATCGGCCGGCTGCGTGCGGCCCGTCCGGCCGACGCGAACGCGATCGAGTCGGCGCGTGGCTGGCTCGATCAGGACGCAGCCAAGTGGACCGAGCAGAACAAGGCCAAGCTCGGCGAGGTCTTCGCGGCGTCCGACAGCCTGCGCAAGCTGGTCGAGATGCGCGCCGAGCTCGCCAGCACGTGGGAGCGCTCCAATGCCACGCGCGAGCAGCTGGTCGCACACCTGCAGCAGTGGTGCGCGAAGGCCGAGGCCAGTGGCGTTCGCGCGCTGCAGGACCTGTCGCTGCGCATGCGCCGGTACGCGCCGGCCTGAGTCCCGCCGTGCCTGACGGCGCCGCGCCCGACGCGGTTCAGCGCGGCAGCCGGCTCGCGCTGTCCGCCGCCGCCCCGAACGTCGCGCTGCTGTCGCTGTTCAATCCGCCCGGTGGGCTGATGGACGACCTCAGCGTGCTCGAGCTCGAGGCGGCGCTCGAGCGCGTCGAGGCCAACGATGCGGTGCGTTCCGGCAAGTACGTCATTTCAGAAGACGCCTCGCTCATCCCGCGGATTGCCGCGGTGGAGTCCGTTGTGGACGCCACGGGTCATCCCCTGGCGGGCGCGAAGATCGCGCTCGATTGCTTCGCCCACCAGAAGCACCTGGTGATGATGAACGTGGAGGCCGACATCACCATCGGCCCGATCCTGCGGCGCCGGGCCGAGAAAGCCGGAGTTATTTATACCCTGGCGGCGGGGGATGAGCCGGCGGCCCTCATGGAGCTCTACTCCTTCGCCACCGCCCTGGGCCTGGAGATCGTCGCGGCGGGGAAGGGCAAGAACA
>CAYGZN010000729.1:0-1607 GCA_964354355.1 uncultured Burkholderiaceae bacterium
TGCGATCACGCAACCGCTGCTCCACGCTTCGGCGGGGGCGTGGTAGACGGTCTCGACCGTCAGCGGCAGCGCCTCGCCGGCCGCGCGGCGCGCACTCGCCTCGCGCGCGGCCTGCGCGATCGCGCTGCCGCCGATCGCGATGCTGCGGCTGGCGAGCGCACCGATGCCCTCCGGGCAGGCGGCGGTGTCGCCCTGCACCACGTGCACCGCCTCGAACGGGCAGCCCAGCGCCTCGGCGGCGATCTGTGCGTAGGCCGTCTGGTGGCCCTGGCCCTGCGGGCTGGAGCCGCTGGCGACCGTGGCCGTGCCGTCGGCGTGCAGCGTGACCCGGGCGCTCTCCCATCCCTGGCCGCAGGGCTCGACGTACAGACCGATCCCCAGCCCGACGAGCGCGCCGTGCGCGCGGCGCTGCGCCTGCCGGAGCCGTGCGCCGTCGTAGTCGAAGCTAGCGCATGCTTCGTCCAGAAGCCTCGGATAGTCTCCGGAGTCGAGCTTGTCTCCGGTGGGAGTCGACCACGGCATTGCATCGGCGGGCACCAGGTTGAGCCGGCGCAGCGCCACCGGGTCGGTCCCCAGCCGGCGGGCCGCGTCCTCGACCAGCCGCTCGAGCAGCATGGCCGCCTCCGGCCGGCCGGCGCCGCGGTAGATGCCGACCGCCGCGGTGTTCGACAGCGTCGCCTCGGCGCGCACGTCGAGCGCGTCGACCCGGTACGGGCCGGGCAGGATGCGTGCGGCGTTTCGCGCCGGCACCACCGCGCTGAACGGCAGCCACGATCCGAGCGGGAACCCGAGGGTCGCGTGCAGCGCGCAAAAGTGCCCGTCGGCGTCGACCACCAGCTCGCCGGCCAGCGTCGCGCCGCGCCCGTGGCTGGCCGACACGAACTCCTCGGAGCGGCTCGAAAGCCAGCGCACCGCGCCGCGCAGCCGGTGTGCGGCGAACGCGACGGCGAGCTCCTCGGGGTAGATCGAGGCCTTGGCGCCGAACGCGCCGCCGACGTCGGGCGCGATCAGGCGGACCTGGGCCGGTGCCAGCGCGAGTGCGCGGGCGATCTCGCCGCGCGCACGCGACGGCGCCTGCGTGCCCAGCCAGACCGACAGCGTCTGCGTCGCGTCGTCCCACGCGGCCAGCATCGCGCGCGGCTCGAGCGGGGCCGGCGCCACCCGCGGCTGGCGCATGCGGGCGCGTGCGACCACGCCCCCGACGGGCGCGGCCGTCGCGGCGTCGCCGACCCGAAACGCAATCGTGGCCACTCGATCGTCGGGGACGTCGGGGTAGGTGTCGCCCCCCGGCGGCAGCGGCTCGTAGTCGACGAACACCCGTTCGCACGCGTCCTCGGCAATACGCCGGTCGCGGGCCACGATCAGCGCAACGGGCTCGCCGACCGAGACCACCCGCTCGAGCGCCAGCAGCGGACGCTGCGGCAGCCGCAGTCCGACGACCAGCGGGTTCACGCCGGGCATCGCCACCGACACGAGGTCGGCCCCGGTGAGCACGGCCAGCACGCCGTCCTGCGCGGCGGCGTCGCCGGTGTCGATCGCGACGATCCTGGCGCGGGCGTGCGGGCTGCGAACGAACATCGCGTGTGCGAGGCCGGGCCGGCGCAGCG
>CAYGZN010000730.1:0-1602 GCA_964354355.1 uncultured Burkholderiaceae bacterium
GCGAATCGTCGCCATCGACGCCGAAGCCGCGCGTGCGATGCCCGGTGTCGCGGCCGTCTTCACCGGGCGCGACGTCGCGCGCTGGACCGCGCGTCACCGGATGGCCCCGCCGATCGAGGGCCTGCACCCGGTGGAGATGGACAGCCTGCCCGTCGAGCGCGTGCGATTCCACGGCGACCCGGTGGCGTGCGTCGTGGCCGCCGACCGCTACCTCGCCGAGGACGCGGCCGAGCAGGTCCTCGTGGACTACGAGGTGCTGCCGGCCGTGACCGACCTGCGGCGCGCGCTCGATCCCGAGGCGCCGCGTGTGGACGAGACGCTCGGCTCCAATCTGGTGTCGCACCAGCAGGCCGGCTTCGGCGATGTCGAGGCGCGGATGCGCGAGGCTTTCCGCGTCGTCGAGGCGCGTTTCTCGCAGCACCGGCAGACCCACGTGCCGATCGAGACGCGCGGCTGCATTGCGGTCTGGGACGCCGGTCGTGAGCATCTGACGTTCCACGTGGGCAGCCAGGTGCCGCACCCCTATCGCGGCATGCTCGCGGCGCGGCTGCGCCTTGCCGAGTCGCAGATCACCGTGATCTCGCCCGACGTGGGCGGTGGCTTCGGTCAGAAGATCACGCTGTACCGCGAGGAGCTCGCGGTGGCTGCTATCGCGCGCGAACTGAAGCGCCCGGTGCGCTGGCGGGAGGACCGGATCGAGAACCTCAGCGCCTCGGCGCAGGCGCGCGAGCAGACCTGCCGCACGCGCGCGGGCGTCGCGGCCGACGGCCGGCTGCTGGCGCTGGAGCTGGAAATCACCGAAGACTTCGGCGCTTACTGCTTCTATCCCGCGAACTATATGGCGCGAGTGGTGGCGATGATCCTGACCGGTCCGTACCGGGTCCAGGATTACCGCTACGACGTGAAGGCGGTGCTCACGAACAAGGTCGGCGCAGCGCCGATGCGCGCGCCGATGTCGATCACGAGCTGGGTCATGGAAGGCACGATGGACGCCATTGCGCGCGAGCTCCAGCTCGACCCGATGGCCGTGCGCCGCCTCAACATGCTGGAAACAGGCGACCTGCCGTACCGCATGGCGACCGGCGAGGTGTTGCGCGACATCACGCCGCGCGAGACCTTCGAGGCCGCTCTCGCTGCGGTCGACTACGAGGCCTTCCGCGCGCGCCAGCTTGCCGCACGTGCGCAGGGGCGCCTGCTCGGGCTAGGCATCTGCAACGTGGTCGAGTCCACCACCTACGGCTCGGCCTTCTACAAGTCCGCGGGCATCCCGGGCTCGGGTCACGAGGCGGCCTGGGTGCGCATCGAGCCCAGTGGCGCGGTCAGCGCCTCGGTGGGTCTGGGGGCAACCGGCCAGGGCTACGAGACCGCGCTGTCGCAGGCGGTCGCCGAAGGTCTGGGCGTGCTCCCGTCGGCGGTGCGCATCCTTCTGGGCCACACCGACATCGCGCCGTACGGCATGGGCAGTCGCGGCGCGCGCGGCGGCACCGCCGGCGGTGGCGTGCTCTATCTGTGCGCCTGCGATGCGCGCGCCAAGGTGCTGGCCATCGCAGCCCAGGTGCTAGGCTTGGCGGGTGGCGGCGAGCTGCGCATGGTCGACGGCCG
>CAYGZN010000731.1:0-1599 GCA_964354355.1 uncultured Burkholderiaceae bacterium
GCGCCCGCCCGCGCCCGCGCCACCCAAGCCCGCGCCGATGAATCGGCCCACGATCCGCGACACGATCGTGCCCAGCACGAAGGCCATCAGCACGATCGGCAGCAGCGCGCTGAAGGAGTCGGCGTCGGCGCTGGCCCCGCCGTGGCCGGGCTGCCACGGCGCGGGCAGGTCCTCGCCGGCGATCCGGGCCGACAGGTCCGCCACCGCCGCCTGCAACCCTCCGAAGAAGTCGCCCTGGCGGAAACGCGGCGAAATGGACTCGCTGATGATGCGCTTGGCGATCGCGTCGGGCACCGCGCCCTCGAGGCCGTAGCCGACCTCGATGCGGACCTTCCGGTCGTTCTTGGCCACGACGATCAGCAGACCGTCGTCGATTGCCTGCGCCCGCTTGTCGCCGGTGTCGCGCTGCGCCCGTTCCTTGCCCCGCCCCAGCTTCCACGCCTCGGCCACCCGCAGCGCGTACTGCTCGATCGGCTCGGGCTGGGTCGTGGGCACCAGCAGAATCGCGATCTGGGTGCCCTTGCGCTTTTCCAGCGCGGCCAGCGTGGATTCGAGCTGCTGACGCTGGCCGGCGTCGAGCGTGCCGGTCAGGTCGGTGACGCGCGCCGACAGCGGCGGCACCTTCTGCAGCGGCTGCGCCCAGCCGAGCGACGCAACGGCCCATGCCAGCAGCACCAGCAGGGTCCGCACCGCCCGCAACGGAGAAACGCGCATCGACGCAGCCGCAGCCAGCCCCGTTATTTCTTGGGCTCGGCGGGCTTGCCGAAGTCGACCGTCGGCGCCTTGGAGATCTCGCGCTCGTTTTCCACGGCGAACTGCGGTTTCTCCTTGTAGCCGAACACCATCGCGGTCAGGTTCACCGGGAACTGGCGGACCATCACGTTGTAGTTCTGGATCGTGTCGATGTAGCGCTTGCGGGCAACCGTGATCCGGTTCTCGGTCCCTTCCAGCTGCGCCTGCAGATCACGGAAATTCGCGTCGGACTTCAGTTGCGGGTAGTTCTCGGCCACGACCAGCAGGCGCGACAGCGCGCTGCCCATGTCGCGCTGGGCGGACTCGAACTGCTTCAGCGAAGCGGGATCGCTCGGGTCGACCTTGATCTGGCCCACGCGCGAGCGCGCCTCGGTAACCTGTATCAGCACGTCCTTTTCCTGCTGCGCGTAACCCTGGACCGTCTTGACGAGGTTCGGGATCAGGTCGGCGCGACGTTGGTACTGGTTCAACACTTCCGACCAGGCCGACTTGGTCGACTCGTCGGCACCCTGGATGTCGTTGTAGCCGCAACCGGCAAGGCCGACGGCAAGCGCGACGACCATCAGCATTCGTCTGAACATGGCGTTCCCCCAAGATCTCGTGTAAGCCGGGCACACCGGCGGGCGACGCGTAAGATAACTCAATTCGGAGGCAGGACGATGCAGCACGGTGCAAGGCGCAGATCGCCGGGGTCGCGGGTCGCAGGCGTGTTCCTCGTGTGCGCCGCGGGCGTCTTCGCGAGCCGCGCGGTGCCAACCGCGTGGGCGCAGCCAGCGGGGAATTGCTCAGGCGCACGCGCGGGGCGAGCCGGCCGAGCGCACCTCGCCGCCGGCCACGCGCGCGGCG
>CAYGZN010000732.1:0-1598 GCA_964354355.1 uncultured Burkholderiaceae bacterium
TGAACGGCCTGCTTGGGCGGCACGGCGGGCCGGCCGCGGGTCAGCCCGGCAGGGACGAATTCGCAGCTTTGAATGGCGAGGACGACCGCGATGAAGCGTTACGCCGACCTGCTTGCCGACGCGCTGCAGCGCGTGCGCGAGATTCAGCCCTGGCACCTGAGCCAGCAGCGCGCCAGCGATCGCTCACCGCTGGTGCTCGATGTCCGCGAGCCTGCTGAGTTCGCCCTCGCGCGGATTCCAGGCTCGATCAACGTCCCGCGTGGCGTTCTGGAGCAGGCCTGCGAGTGGGACTACGAAGAGACCGTTCCGGAACTTGCCGGGCGTTGCGAACGGTCGATCGTCGTCGTGTGCCGCTCGGGCAATCGCTCGGTGCTCGCCGCCGACCTGATGCAACGGATGGGCTTCCACGACGTCGTTTCGTTGAAGACGGGCGTGCGCGGCTGGAACGACTTCGAGCAACTGCTGGTCGATGGCGACGGACGCACCGTGCAGGCCGGCGAGGCGGAACGTCGGCTGACGCCGGCTGTGCGCCCGGACCAGCGGCGCCCGCGTTGAGGCCACCCTGGTGCGACGGGACCCTCTTCGGCCACCCGCAGCACGCGTTCGCCTTGGCTCACCGCCCGGGCACGCGGCCGCCACCGCGGCCGATCGACCCCGCTTGCTGCTGCTATACTTCGAACCGCAGTGCCCAACAGCCCCGGCCGTCGCTTGACCGGGGTTTTTTACTTTTTCCGGAGCCCGACATGAGCACGATTCCGCTGACGGTCCGCGGCGCGCAACTGCTCAGGGAAGAGCTGCAGCGTCTGAAGCACGTCGATCGGCCCGCGATCATCAGTGCGATCGCCGAGGCGCGCGCGCAGGGCGACCTCTCCGAGAACGCCGAGTACGACGCGGCCAAGGAAAAGCAGGGGTTCATCGAGGGCCGCATCGCCGAGATCGAGTCGAAGCTGGCCGGCGCGCAGGTGATCGACCCGCGCACCGTCGATGCGGGCGGTCGCGTGGTCTTCGGAGCGACCGTCGATCTCGAGGACCTCGAGGCCGGCGACCGCGTGACCTACCAGATCGTCGGGGAAGACGAGGCCGACATCAAGGACGGCAAGATCTCGGTGTCCAGCCCGATCGCGAGGGCGCTGATCGGGAAGGTGGCCGGCGACGTGGCCGAGGTCAGGGCCCCCGCCGGCCTGCGCGAGTACGAGGTGCTGGCTGTCCGGTACCTCTGAGCGGAGCCCCCTTGCCCGGCGCGCGGGCGGGCACCGGGCGTTTCGCGCCGGTCGAACCAGCGGAGCGGACCGCGCGGGTCGAGCTGGCCGGGCCGGTCGGGCCGGCCGTGCCGGTGGCGCGGGCGCCACGTCCGGCGCGTGCCGCAGGCACCTGCGCCGGGGCCCTTGCCGTGGCGCGCCCGGTCGGCCGCGCCGGGGATTTCGACCGCTTGCCGGCCGCCGCCGGGCGGGGTGCCCTGGCGGGAGCCTGTGCGGGCGCGCGGTCCGGTGCCGGCTTGCGCCGACGCGGCGCGGACTTGACGCCTTCGGCCGCGAGTTTCTTGGGAACGCCCTGCAGGCGGCGCCTGACCTGCGGCCGCGGGCCGGGGCGATGTTCGA
>CAYGZN010000733.1:0-1594 GCA_964354355.1 uncultured Burkholderiaceae bacterium
GAAGCGCAGCAGCACCTGCAGCAGGCGCACCATGCACGTGCCCTCGGCGATGACGATCATGCCGCCCGAGCCGAGCCCGGAACCCGCGGCGGCGACGCTCGCGTGGTCCAGCGTCAGGGTCTCGATCTCGGCGGCGGTCAGCACCTTGGTCGAGATGCCGCCCGGGATCACGCACTTGAGTGCCTGCCCGCCCAGCACGCCGCCGCAGTCCTCGCGCAGGAACTTCGCCCACGGATAGCCGTACTCCACCTCGTAGACGCCGGGGCGCTGCACGTGGCCGGAGATCGAGATCAGCTGCGTGCCCGGGCTCTTGGCCGTGCCGACCTTGCGGAACGCCTCGGCACCGTGGGCCACGATGCCGGTGATGTTGGCCAGCGTCTCGACGTTGTTGATGACGGTCGGGCGCTGATACAGGCCGCGCACCGTCAGGCGCGGCGGTCGGTTGCGCGGATAGCCCTTGCGGCCTTCGATCGACGTGATCAGCGCCGAGGCCTCGCCGCACACGTACGAGCCGGCACCGCGGTAGACGACGACGTCGCAGCCGAACCCGCTGCCCGCGATGCGCTCGCCGAACCAGCCGGCCTGGTAGGCCTCCTCCACCGCCGCAGCCAGCCGGCGGTACGGCAGGTCGAACTCGCCGCGGATGTAGACGAATGCGTGGCGCACCTGCAGCGCGTAGGAGGTGATCAGCATCGACTCCAGCAGCAGGTGCGGCGCGTTCTCCAGGATCCAGCGGTCCTTGAAGGTGCCCGGCTCGCCTTCGTCGGCGTTGGCGCACAGGAAGTGCGGCTGCTCGTCGTTGAGCTTGATGACGCCCCACTTGCGCCCGGCCGGAAACGCCGCGCCGCCGTGGCCGAGCAGGCCGGACGCGGCCACCTCCTTCGTGACCTCCTCGGGGCGCATCTGGCGCAGCACCTTCTGCAGCGTCGCATAGCCGCCGCGCGCGCGGTACTCGGCGAGCGTGTGCGAGGTGTCCGTGACCGGGAAGGTCATCAGGAGCTTGCGGCCGGTCATTTGCCCAGCCCCTCGATCAGCGCGTCGAGCCGGGCCGGGCTCATGTTCTCGTGGTAGGTCTCGTTGACCATCACGACCGGCGCGGTGCCGCACGAGCCCAGGCACTCGACGGTGGACAGCGTGAAGCGGCCGTCGGCGGTGGTCTCGCCCGGCGCGATGCCCAGCCTGCGGCCGAGGTGCGCCACGACCCCTTCGGCGCCGCGCATCGAGCACGACAGGTTGCGGCAGGCCTGCAGGTGCCAGCGGCCGATCGGCTGCCGGCGCAACTGCGTGTAGAACGACAGCACCTCCTCGATCTGGATGCGCGGCACGCGCAGGTACCCGGCCAGCGCGTCGATGTCGTCGTCTGCGACGTAGCCCCGGTCTTCCTGGATCCGGCGCAGGCACGGCAGCACGAGCGACGCGTCGAAGCCCGGCGGGTAGCGCCGGCGCATCGCGTCGAACTCGGGCACCAGGTGCTTCATCGATCGCACTCCCCGCCGATCATGTTGATCGAGCCGAAGGTGGGTACGATGTCGGCGAGCTGGTAACCGTTCAGCATCAGGTGCGCGCCCCCCATGTGGACGAACGAGGGCGCGCG
>CAYGZN010000734.1:0-1592 GCA_964354355.1 uncultured Burkholderiaceae bacterium
TGTTCGTCCTCATTCGATCGGCATGCGCGGCGAGCGGTTCGACGCTGTGCCGCTGGTTTGGTGTCGCCTGCGACGATAATGCGGCCGACCCGACAGGACCTGCAGCTTCTGCGCAATGCTTCCCGGGATTCTGCCCGCCGCGTTGATTTCGCACAAGCAAGGACCGGTCAGCAAGGACCGGCCTGCGATATGCGGATGGACGATCGCCGCACGGCGGCGCGCGGATGCGTGACCTTTCCGATTGCCGCAGCGCTGGCACGGCGCCTGGCACTCAACGGGCGGAGCTTTCGCGACCTTGCCACCAGAGCCCCAGGGCGTTCAGGGCATCGGCACTCTCCGGCTGAGCCCGCGCGCCGGCCAGGCCCGACTCGCCACTCGGGCCTGGCCGGTCCGTCAGACCTGACTCGCCCTTCAGTCCTGGCGCGACTGCGCGAGTGCTGCCCGCAACGCTTCGGCGCCCTGCGCGCCGGAGACGCCGACCTTGCCGTTGAAGACGAAGAACGGCACCCCGCCGATGCCCATGTCGCGGGCCTGCTGGTCGCTCGCGGCGACCTCGTCGACGCCGGTGTCCGAGGCGAGCATGGCCGCCGCCGCGCTCGCGTCGAACCCGGCGTCGGCCGCGACCTGCGCCAGCACGTCGTGATCGCCGACGAAGCGCCCCTGCAGGAAATAGGCGCGAAACAGCCCTTCGACCAGTGCGTCCGCGTCGCCGGCCGGCTGGGTCTGCGCCCAGGCCACGAGCCGGTGCGCGTCGATCGTGTTCGGCTGCTTCGCGATCGCGTCGAAGTCGAATGCGATGCCCGACTGCGCGCCCGCCTGGCGCACGCGCTCGTAGACCTGCGCGGCCCGCTGCGGCCCGCCGAACTTGGCCTCGAGGTAGCCGCGCCGGTCGGTGCCCTCGCGCGGCAGGTCCGGATTCAGCTGGAAGGGGTGCCAGCGGACCTGCGGACGGCGATCGGGCGGCAGCGCGGCCAGGGCCGCCTCGAGCTGGCGCTTGCCGATGTAGCACCAGGGGCACACGACGTCGGAGACGACGTCGATCGTCTCCAGGTGGTCTTGCGTGGATTCCGTGTCCGGGGCGGGCATCGTGTTCACGGGTTGTTCCGGGGTTGCGTCGTCGACGGGTTGGCGTCACTGTAGCCGATGATGAACGCTTCGAGCCCGACGATTCGCCCTGCGACGCCGGCCCGGCGCGCCGGCCGCGCGCGGGACCGATGATGCGGGTGGCGTTCGCGGGGTTGGGCATGGCGGTGGCGCCGCACGCGCTGTGCGTGCAGGCACTGGCCCCGCGCATGACGCTGGCGAGCGTGTTCAGCCCGAGCGCCGACCGGCGGGCCGCATTTGCGGCACGATTCCCGGCGCTGGCCGCCGCGCGGGCGGTCGCTTCGCTGGACGACGTGCTGGCCGACCCGGCGATCGACGCGGTCGCGGTGCTGACGCCGCCGAACACGCACCTGGAGATCGTCGCCCGCTGCGCCGGCGCGGGCAAGCACGTGCTGCTGGAGAAGCCGATCGAAGTGACGACTGCGCGGGCCGAGCGGCTGGTCGCCGCGTGTCGCAAAGCCGGGGTCGTGCTTGGGGTCGTGCTGCAG
>CAYGZN010000735.1:0-1591 GCA_964354355.1 uncultured Burkholderiaceae bacterium
CGATCCGCGAGCCGGGGGGCAGCGCGAGCGCCGCGAGCAGCCCGGCCAGCCGCGACGTCGCGCGCTCGAGGTCGCGCCAGCTGTAGTACAGCCCGTCGTGGGTCTCGATCGCACAGGCCGAACGATCCGCAGGCAGCCGCGACTCGATGAGCGCGTACAGGTTCTCGTTCATCGGTCCGTCAATCCAGCTTGGCCCCGGAGTCCTTGACCACCTTGGCCCACTTGGCGATCTCGGCCGTGACGAACCGCTCCATCTCCTCGGGCGACTGCCCGCCGGCGTCCGCGCCGAGCGACGCCCAGATGTCGCGCAGTTCCTTGGTGGCCAGGGCCTTGGCGGTCTCCTGCTGCATGCGCACGACGATCTCCCTGGGCGTTCCCGCCGGGGCCCACAGCGCATACCAGGTTCGTGCCTCGTAGCCCCTGACGCCCGCTTCGTCCAGCGTCGGCACGTCCGGCAGCGCGAACGAACGCTTGCTGCTGGTCACGGCCAGCGGCACCAGCTTGCCGGCCTTGATGTGCGGCATCGAGCTGCCCAGGCCGTCGAACATCAGATCGACCTGGCCTGCGAGCAGGTCCTGCAGGGCCGGGCCGGCACCACGGTACGGGATGTGCGTGATGAAGGTGCCGGTCGAGACCTTGTACAACTCGACCGTCAGGTGATGCGTGGTGCCGTTGCCGGCAGAGCCGTAGTTCAGCTTGCCGGGGTTGGCCTTCACGTAGCGGTTGAACTCGTCGATCGACTTGACCGGAACCCGCTGCGGGTGCACCACGACCACGTTGGGCACCGACGCGACCAGCGTGACCGGCATCAGGTCCTTCCTCAGGTCGTAGCCCAGCTTGGGGTACATGCTGACGGCGATCGTGTGGTGCACGGCGCCCATCAGGAACGTGTAGCCGTCGGGGGGCGACTTGGCCGCCAGTTCGGCGCCCAGCGTGCCGCCCGCCCCGCCGCGGTTGTCGATGACGATCGTCTGGCCGAGCTGCGCGGTCAGCACCTTGGACAGCGGGCGCGCGAACGCGTCGGTGCCCCCGCCGGGCGGAAACGGCACGATCAGCCGGATCGGCTTGCTCGGCCAGGCCTGGGATAGCGCGACGCCCGGGGCGAGCAGCCCGGCGAGCGACAGCAGCATGGCAAGTCTGCGGCGGTGTCTCATCTTCGTCTCCGTGGTGGGCTCAGATCATCGCGAGGACCGCGCGCGATGCGCTGACCTCGCCGTGGGTGAACCGGTCGTGGTTGGCCTCGATCTGCTCGAGATCGTACAGGTAGTTGACCATCAGCCCGAACGACTGCTTCAGGCCCTTGCGCGACAGGTCGGCCGCCGGGTTGATGCGCTGCAGGCGCGCCCCGTTGTTCAGGTGAAAGCGCGCCACGGGGTCCGCCAGCGGGTTGTCGCTCGCCGACACGTGCGCGAGGTAGAACGCGCACAGCCGCGCCAGCGCCTGCCGGTCGGCCTCGTCGTCGGCGGGCCCGCGTCGTGCGCCCGTGCCGGACGCTGCCGCGGCGGCCCCAGCGGCAGCGCCGGGTCCCGCCGGCACCAGGCCCGCCAGGTCACGGCCGTGGCGATGGCGCAGCCCGTCCAGCGCCGCCTGG
>CAYGZN010000736.1:0-1590 GCA_964354355.1 uncultured Burkholderiaceae bacterium
GCAGCCCGGCGGTCACGATGCCGTCGATGCCCCCCGTGACCGACACGGCGTTGGCCGGCACGGTCATCGAGGGATTCAGCGGAAAACCGTTGTTGGTCACCAGCTGTCCCTCGGCGTTGATCTTCAGGGACCCGTCGCGGGTGTAGGCGGTCGTGCCGTCGGGCATCTGCACCTGCAGGAAGCCCTGCCCGTTGATCGCCAGGTCCAGCGGGTTCTCGGTCTTCTGCAGGTTGCCCTGCGAGAACACGCGCGTGGTGGCGACCGGCCGCACGCCGGTGCCCAGCTGCAGCCCGGCCGGCAGCGTGTTCTGCTGGGTCTCCTGCGCTCCCGACTGGCGCAGGTTCTGGTACAGCAGGTCCTCGAACACGGCGTGCGAACGCTTGTAGCCGTTGGTGCCGACGTTGGCGAGGTTGTGCGAGATCGTGTCCAGCTGCATCTGCTGGGCGTCGAGCCCGGTCTTGGCGATCCACAGCGATCGAATCATCTGTCCTCTCCGTTGCTGCCGCCGGCCGCGCCGGCCGCTATCCCTGCGGACCCAGCAGCCGCGCGGCCCGCTGGTCGTTGCCGTCGACGGCCTGCAGCATCTTCATCTGCATCTCGAACTGGCGCGCCGCCGCGATCATTTCGATCATCGTCCCGACGGGGTTCACGTTGCTGCCTTCCAGCGCGCCCGAGGCCACACGCACGTTCGGGTCCGCCGGCGCCGGCTCGCCGTCGAGCGTGCGCACCAGCCCGTCGGGGCGCTTGCGCAGCTCGCCCGCCGGCGGATTGACCAGCTTGATCTGGCCGACGACCACCGGCGGCGTGCTGCCGGACTTGGCGCTGACGGTGCCGTCCTGGCCGATGTCCACGCGCGAGTCCGGCGGCACCACGATCGGGCCGCCATCGCCCAGCACCGTGAGCCCCGAGCGGGTCTGCAGCGTTCCGTCGGCCGACAGTTCGAACGAGCCCGCGCGGCTGTAGGCCTCCCTGCCGTCGAGCCCCTGCACCGCGATCCAGCCGTCGCCGCGGACCGCGACGTCCAGCGTGCGCCCGGTCTGCGTGACCGAGCCGGGCGTCGCATCGAAGCCTGCACTGGCTTCCAGTGCGACCACCCGGGTCGCGGCGCCTTCTCCCTGCACCGGCACCGCCCGGTACGCCGACAGGTCGGAGCGGAACCCCGGCGTGTTGGCGTTGGCGAGGTTGTGCGCAATGGCGTCCTGGCGCTGCAGCGTCGCCTTGGCGCCGGACATCGCGGTGTAGATCAGGCGGTCCATGGCGTTGGCCTCGAAGCGTCGAGCGGGTTACGCCGCGTCAGCGCAGGTTGACGATCGTCTGCAGCATCTGGTCGTGCGTCTTGATCGTCTGCGCGTTGGCCTGGTAGGCGCGCTGCGCGGTGATCATGTTGACCAGCTCCGCCGTGAGGTCGACGTTGGAGTTCTCCACCGCACCGGCCTCGAGCGAGCCCAGGATGCCGGTGCCGGGCGAGCCCAGCGTCGGCTGTCCCGACTCGCTGCCCTCGACCCACACGTTGTTGCCCAGCGGCACCAGGCCCTGCGGATTCACGAAGTTGGCCAGCGGGATCTGGCCCTGGGGCCGGGTCTGGCCATT
>CAYGZN010000737.1:0-1586 GCA_964354355.1 uncultured Burkholderiaceae bacterium
CCGGATCGCTCGGCTCGCGCCCGTCCGCGGCGCGGGCCAGTTGCGCATGCAGGGCGGCCAGTGCGGCGAGCCTGGCCGCGGGCGGCGCGTCGCCTTCGTCGGCGATGTCGTCGGCGTGCCGCGCGAAACGATAGATCGCCACGATCGGCGGGCGCAAGCGCGCGGGCACCAGCCAGGACGCCACCGGGAAGTTTTCGTAGTGCTCGACGGCGTGTACGGGGGTCGCCACGGCGGCATTGTAGGGGCGCGTGCCGCCGCGCGAACCGGTGCACTGCGAGGCCGCCCAATTGACTCGGGTCAAGGGGCGCGCTATCTTAATAACTAACGCGTCAGTCATTAGTGAGCCGCCATGCGTGCCGTCCCGATCCTGACCCTGACCGCCGCGATGCTGGGGGTCGCCGGCTGCCAGCGCGCGGACGTTGCTCCGCGCGCCGAGTCCCCGCGCCCCGTGCGCACGGTCGTCGCCGAGCCGCGGCAGGTCGCCATCGCGCTGACGCTGCCCGGCGAGGTGCGACCCCGAATCGAGACGCGTTACGGATTCCGAGTCGGCGGCAAGCTCGCGCAGCGGGCGGTTTCGGTGGGTGATCGCGTGGTCGCGGGGACGGTGCTCGCGCGACTCGACCCGGCCGACGTCACGCCCGCCATCAACGCCCAGCAGGCGCAGCTCGTGGCCAGCCGCACCGACGCCGACCTCGCAGCGGTGGAATTGCAGCGGCTGCGCGACCTGCGCGAGAAGAACTACATCAGCCAGGCGCAGCTCGATCGGCAGCAGGCCACGCTCGACTCGGCCGCCGCGCGGCTCGACGCGGCGCAGGCGCAGCTGCGCCAGGCCCGCAACGCGCTCGAGTTCCAGACGCTGGTGGCCAACGCCCCCGGCGTGGTCACCGCGGTCGACGCCGAGAGCGGGCAGGTCGTGGCCGCCGGCCAGTCGGTGATCCGTGTTGCGCAGACCGGCGAGCGCGAGGTCGCCATCAACATCCCCGAGTCCGACGTGGCGACCGCGCGCGCGACCGAGCAGTGGGCGGTGCTGATCCCCGCGCTGGCCGGCCGCACGCTGCAGGGCAGGCTGCGCGAGTTCACGCCGGTGTCGGACCCGGCGTCGCGCACCTATCCTGCGCGCCTGGCCTTGTCCGGCGACCTGGCCGGCGTCGAGCTGGGCATGACGGCCGTTGTGCAGGCGGTGCGCCCGTCAGCCAGCGCGTTCGTGCTGCCGCTGTCGGCGCTGTACTCGAAGGACGGCCAGCCGCGCGTGTGGGTCGTCGACCCCGCCACGCAGTCGGTCCGGTCGGTGCCCGTTCAGACAGCCGGACTGGTCGACGACGCCGTGCGCGTGGTGGGCGGCATCCGGGCCGGCGACCGCGTGGTCACCGCCGGCGCCAACCTGCTGGTGCCCGACCAGAAGGTGCGCGTGCTCGATGCGCCGGCCGCAGGCGGGGCGCGGTGAGCGGCGCGCCCAGGACGTCGGCGCCCGCGCCGGGCGACGCAGGCGCCGGGGGCTTCAACGCGTCCGCCCTCGCGCTGCGCTACCCGCAGCTCACGCTGTTCTTTCTGATGGCGGTGGCGATCGCCGGGTCGCTGGCGTTCTT
>CAYGZN010000738.1:0-1565 GCA_964354355.1 uncultured Burkholderiaceae bacterium
CGCCACCGCCGCGGCCGCTCGCCGACGCGCCCGCCGACGTGTCCGCCGACGGGTCCGCCGACGTGTCCGCCGACGTGTCCGCCGACGCGCCCGCCGACGTGTCCGCCGACGTGTCCGCCGACGCGCCGGCGGCGGTCGGGTCGTGCAGGTCCAGTTCGAGCGCAGCCAGGTCGCGATCGTCGATCACCCCCGGCCCGCGGTCGGTGACGGCGAACAGGTTGCCCGCGTCGTCCGACCCGACGCCGTCCAGCCGCTCGATCGGGTGGCCGGTGTGCGCGACCAGCCGCTGCGCGGGCCGCTCGCCGAACACGCGCAGCACGAGCGGCGCGAGGTCCAGGCAGACGAACACGCGCTGCGGGCCGTTCTGCCAGTACCACCGGCCGAGCGCGTCGTGGGCGTAGTTGCGCCCGATGAAGTCGATGATCGGCTCGCTGGTGATCGGGCTGCCGCGGCCGTCGCGCGCCTCGTCGAAGCCGGGGGCGCCGCGGTCGATCAGCCACCACTGCCCGCGCCGATCGAGCCGCAGCCAGCCGAACACCGCCGGGACGTTAGGCCAGCGCGCCATCGCCCGCAGCACCAGCTCATCCATCGCACAGCGCCTCGAAATGGCCGAACACGCGCGCGGGCAGCCAATCGAGCCGCCCGGGGAACGGTCCGGTCATGAACCCGACGTGGCCGCCGTCGCTCGGGTAGTCGAGCCGCACCTGCCGCGACACCTGCGCCGGCGTGGCCAGTGCGCTGGCCGGCAGGAACGGGTCGTTCAGCGCGTTGATGACGAGCGTGGGCACTTCGATGCCCGGCAGGAACTGACGGCACGACGAGCGTCGCCAGTAGTCGATCGCGCTGGCGAATCCGTGCAGCGGCGCGGTGACGGCCTCGTCGAAGCCGAAGAAGTCGCGGCTGCCCCGCACCCGCGCGCGGTCGTACAGGCCCGGGTGGCGCTCGAGCTTGGCCAGGCTCTTGCGCTTGAGCGTGCGCAGGAAGTTGCGGCTGTAGACGCGGTTGAAGCCGCGGCTCAGGCTGACCGCACCGGCGTGCAGGTCCTGCGGCGGCGACACGGCGACGGCGCCGCGCACGAAGGCGGCACCGCTGCCGCGCTCGCCCAGCCACTTCAGCAGCGCATTGCCCCCGAGCGACACGCCCACCGCGAACAACGGGCCCCGCTCGCCGCAGCCGGCACGCTGCGCGGCCAGGCGGCGCAGCACCCAGTCGATCTCCTGCGAGTCGCCCGAGTGGTAGGCGCGGGCCAGGCGGTTCGGCTCGCCGCTGCAGCCCCGGAAGTGCACGACGACGCCCTGCCAGCCGCGGCGCACCGCCGCGTCCATCAGCGCCAGCGCGTAGTGGCTGCGCGAGTCGCCTTCCAGGCCGTGGAACAGCGTCACCAGCGGGCGTTGCGCCACGGGTACGGCCAGCGCCGCCGGCGGGTCGGCCCAGTCGAGGTCGATGAAGTCGCCATCCGGGGTCTCCCATCGGGTGCGGCGATAGGACACCTGCGGGCGGGGCGCAAGCAGCGCGGGCCACAGCGTCTGCGCGTGCGGGCCCCTCAGCCAGCGCGGCGCCTGGTA
>CAYGZN010000739.1:0-1558 GCA_964354355.1 uncultured Burkholderiaceae bacterium
CGCCAGCGGCAAGGCGCCCAGCACCATCGCGCCGGTCGTCATCAGGATCGGGCGCAGGCGCAGCGCAGCGGCCTCGACCACGGCCTCGCGCATCGCTTTGCCCTGTTCGCGGATCTGGTTGGCGAACTCCACGATCAGGATGCCGTGCTTGGTGATGAGGCCGACCAGCGTGATCAGGCCGATCTGGCTGTAGACGTTGAGCGTGCCGCCGGTCCACTGCAGCAGCGCCAGCGCGCCGGTCATCGCCAGCGGCACAGTCAGCATGATGATCAGCGGATCGACGAAGCTCTCGAACTGCGCGGCGAGCACCAGGTAGATGAACGCCAGCGCCAGGCCGAACGTGACCAGCAGCGCCGAGGACGACTGCTTGAATTCGCGCGTCTGGCCGTTGTAGTCGACCGCGTAGCCGGGCTTCAGGTGCTTGCGGGCGCTGGCCTCGAGGAACTCGACCGCCTCGCCCAGCGAGGTGCCGGGCGCGAGGTTGGCGGTGATCGTCACCGCGCGCCGCTGGCCGAAGTGGTTCAGCTCGCGCGGGCTGACCGACTCGCGCGCGGTCACCAGGCTGGCCAGCGGCACCATCGCGTCGTTGCGGCCGCGAACGAAGATGTTGGCGATGTCCTGCGGCGTGTTGCGCGAGTGCGGCTCGAGCTGCACGATCACGTCGTACTGCTCGCCGTCGCGCTTGAAGCGGGTCACCTGCCGGCCGCCGAGCATCGTCTCGACCGCACGGCCGATCGCGTCGACCTGCACGCCGGCGTCGGCCGCCCGGTCGCGATCGATGCGCAGGCGGACTTCGGGCTTGTTCAGCTTCAGGTCGTTGTCGACGCCCTGCAGCCCGGGCCAGCGCTGCAGTTCGGCCATCAGCGGCCGGATCGACTCCTGCAGCTTGTCGTACGGGTCCGAGGTCAGCACGACGAAGTTGATCGGCCGCTCGCGCGGCGACTGCCCGAGCGAGGCCGGCGCCACCGCGAAGGCCAGCACGCCCGGTACGGCCAGCAGCTTGGGCTGGATCTCGCGGATGATCTCGGGCACCTTGCGCTGCCGCTCCTCCCAGGGCAGCAGCCGCCAGAACGAGATGCCCTGCGACACCGTCGGGTTGCCGGCGACGACGAACGCGCGATCGATCTCGGGCACCCCCGCGGCGATCGCCTCGAGCTGGCGCGCGTACTTCTCGGTGTAGCCGATCGACGACCCGTCGGGCCCCGAGATGATCGCCACGATCGTGCCGCGATCCTCGATCGGCGCCAGCTCCTTCTTCATGCCCGTCCACAGGGTGTAGCAGGCGACGGCAAAGCCCGCGTACACCAGCAGCACCAGCCAGCGGTTGCGCAGCGTGAAGCGCAGCACCGCCGAGTAACCGCGGGTCAGCGCGTCGAGCCCATTTTCGATCCAGCGGCCGATGAACGTGCGCTTCTCGTGGTGCTTGAGCAGCCGCGAGCACATCATCGGCGACAGCGACAGTGCCAAGAACCCCGAGACCAGCACCGCGCCGGCCAGCGTCAGCGCGAACTCGATGAACAGGCGCCCGGTGCGGCCGGTGGCGAACGCCACCGGCGCG
>CAYGZN010000740.1:0-1557 GCA_964354355.1 uncultured Burkholderiaceae bacterium
AGGTATTCGACGATCTGGGCACGCCGCTCGTGCTCAACGTCACCAACATGCTGGCGCCGCAGGCCTACCTGCGGGTGACATCGATCGGCATCGAGGACCCGATCGGCTACGTCATCTGCGTCATCCTGGTGGCGTTCTCGGTGGCGGCGATGGCCGGTTCGGCCGCGTTCCTGCGCGGGCGCGAGTTCGCGACGCTGCAGCGCGGCGGGCAGTCGCTGCTGCGCCGGCGGCTCGCGCCGTGGCAGGCCGTGCTGGCCTACGGCTGGATCGGGCTCGTGCTGGCGCTGGTGCTGTCGCCGCACCTGGGCGTGCTGCTGCTGTCGTTCTCCAGGGTGTGGAGCTACAGCGTGCTGCCCGAGGCCTGGACACTGGCCCACTACGCGACGGTGTTCGGCGACTCGAGCCGCATGATCTGGAACACGTTCGTGTACTGCGGGCTCGCCGCGCTGATCGACGTGTCGATCGGCACGGCGATCGCCTACCTGGTTCTGCGCACACGCCTGCCGGGCCGCCAGCTGCTCGACCACATGGCGACCGTTGCGCTGGCGATGCCCGGGGTCGTGCTGGGCATCGGCTACCTGCGCACGTTTCGCAACGTCGAGATCCCGCTGACCGGCACGGCGCTGACGGCCAGCTGGCTGATCTTCGTGCTGGCGTACTCGGTGCGCCGGCTGCCGTACGCGCTGCGCTCGTGCATGGCCGCGATGCAGCAGGTCCACACGTCGCTCGAGGAGGCCGCGCAGAACCTGGGTGCGTCGCGCGCCGGCACGATCCGCCGCGTGATCGTGCCGCTGATGGCCGGCGGCATCCTGGCCGGTTTCGTCACCAGCTTCATCACGGCCGCGGTGGAGATCTCCGAGACGATCCTGCTGACCAGCCGCGAGAGCCTGGCGCCGATGTCCTACGGCATCTACCTGTACATGCAGTCGATCGCGGGCCGCGGGCCGGGGGCGGCGCTGGGCGTGATCTCGGTCGTCATGGTCGCGTTCGGCACCTACCTGTCCCATCGTTTCGTGGCCTCGCGCGAGGCCCACCATATCGCCCGAGGCAAGCCATGACAGCACCGGTGAGGGTCGAGGCGCGCCAGGTCAGCCTGGCGTTCGGGGCCAACGTCGTGCTGCGCGACATCGACTTGGCCGTCGAGCCCGGCGAGTTCTTCGCGCTGCTGGGGCCGTCGGGCTGCGGCAAGTCGACGCTGCTGCGCCTGATCGCGGGGTTCAACCGCGCGCAGAAGGGTGCGATCCTGATCGACGGCGAGGACATCACGCAGCTGGTGCCGTGGAAGCGCAACGTCGGCATGGTGTTCCAGAGCTATGCGTTGTGGCCGCACATGACGGTCGCGCAGAACGTCGCGTTCGGGCTCGAGGAGCGCCGCCAGCCGCGCGCGGCCGTGCGCGCCAAGGTCGCGGACGTGCTGGCGCTGGTCGGGCTGGGCGAGTACGCGGCGCGGCGCCCCGGGCAGCTGTCGGGCGGGCAGCAGCAGCGCGTGGCGCTGGCGCGCGCGCTGGCGATCGAGCCGCGCGTGCTGCTGCTGGACGAGCCGCTGTCGACCCTGGA
>CAYGZN010000741.1:0-1555 GCA_964354355.1 uncultured Burkholderiaceae bacterium
GCCGGTCGTTGTCGCGCTGGTGCAGGCCGATCGACGGCTCGTCCAGCACGTACATCACGCCGGTCAGTCCCGAGCCGATCTGCGAGGCCAGCCGGATGCGCTGCGACTCGCCGCCCGAGAGCGTCTCGGCCGACCGGTCCAGCGACAGGTACTCGAGACCGACGTCGACCAGGAACCGCAGCCGGTTGGTGATCTCGCGGATGATCCGGTCGCCGATCGCCTGCTTCGCGCCGGGCAGCTGCAGGGCCGCGAACCACGCCTGCGTCTGGCCCAGCGTCCAGCGCGAGACCACCCAGATCGGCTGGTCGGCGCCGCGCGGGCCGACGCGCACGTTGCGCGCCTCGCTGCGCAGGCGCGTGCCGTTGCACGCGGGGCACGCCTTGGTGTTCAGGTACTTGGCGATCTCCTCGCGGATGTGCGTCGAATCGGTCTCCTTGTAGCGGCGCTCCAGGTTCGGGATCACGCCCTCGAACACGTGGCTGCGCGTGCTCGCCTTGCCGCCGTCGGTCAGGTACGCGAACGGGATGCGCTGCGTGCCCGAGCCGCGCAGCACCGTGTGCTGGACCTGCTCGGGCAGCTGCTCGAACGGCGTCTCGATGTCGAAGCCGTAGAAAGCGGCCAGGCTCTGCAGCATCTGGAAGTAGAAGTGGTTGCGCCGGTCCCAGCCGCGGATCGCACCGCCCGCCAGGCTCAGGTTCGGGAAGTGCACGATGCGCTGCGGGTCGAAGAACTGCACGACCCCCAGGCCGTCGCACTCGGGGCACGCGCCCAGCGGGTTGTTGAACGAGAACAGCCGCGGCTCGAGCTCGCGCAGCGCGGTGCTGCAGATCGGGCACGCGAAGCGGTTCGAGAACAGGTGCTCGCGCCCGGTGTCCATCTCCAGCGCCAGCGCGCGCCCCTGCGCGGCACGCAGCGCGGTCTCGTACGATTCGGCCAGCCGCTGCCTGAGCGGCTCGGCGACCTTGATCCGGTCGACGACCACGTCGATCGAATGGCGGCTCTGCTTGGCCAGCCGCGGCGGATCGTCGAGCTCGTACACGCGGCCGCCGCCGATCGCGTCGGGCCCGGTCGCGGCGCGGCCCTCGGTGCGCACGCGCACCCGCACGAAGCCCTGCGCGCGCAGGTCCTCGAACAGGTCGAGGTGCTCGCCCTTGCGGTTGGCCACCACCGGCGCCAGCACCATCAGCCGCGTGTCCTGCGGCAACGCCAGCGTCGCGTCGACCATCTGCGATACGGTCTGGGCTTCCAGCGGCTGGTCCGGGTGGTCGGGGCAATACGGCGTGCCCACGCGCGCGAACAGCAGCCGCAGGTAGTCGTAGATCTCCGTGACCGTGCCGACCGTCGAGCGCGGGTTGTGGCTGGTGGCCTTCTGCTCGATCGCGATCGCCGGCGACAGCCCCTCGATCAGGTCGACGTCGGGCTTCTCCATCAGCTGCAGGAACTGCCTCGCATAGGCCGACAGCGACTCGACGTAGCGCCGCTGGCCCTCGGCGTACAGGGTGTCGAAGACCAGCGAGGACTTGCCCGAGCCCGACAGCCCGGTGATGACCACCAG
>CAYGZN010000742.1:0-1545 GCA_964354355.1 uncultured Burkholderiaceae bacterium
CGACCTGATCCGCATCCTGGGCGAGCTGCGCCAGCGCCGGGACGCGAAGCAGATCAGCTTCGAGCGCGTGATCATCGAGACCACGGGGCTGGCCGATCCCGGCCCGGTGGCGCAGACCTTCTTCATCGACGACGAGATCGCCGAGTACTTCCTGCTCGATGCGGTCATCACCGTGGTCGACGCCAAGCACGGCGAGAAGCAGCTCGACGAGCACAAGGAGGCGGCCGAGCAGGTCGGCTTCGCCGATCGCATCCTGATGTCCAAGGTCGACATCGCTTCGCCCGACGAGCAGGCGTCGTTGCGGCATCGGCTGGTGCGCATCAACCCGCGCGCGCCGATCAAGCCGGTGCAGTTCGGCAACGCGCCGATCGCCGAGATCCTGGACATCCGAGGCTTCAACCTGAACGCGGTGCTCGAAATCGAGCCCGAGTTCCTGTCCAACGACGAGCACGAGCACGACGAGGCGGTCCAGTCGTTCGTGTTCCGCTCGGACAAGCCGTTCGACGCCGCCAAGCTGGAGGATTTCCTCGGCGGTCTGGTTCAGGTTTACGGGCCGGACATGTTGCGGTATAAAGGCGTCCTTTTCGTGAAGGGCTCCGAGCGCCAGATGGTGTTCCAGGGCGTCCACATGATGATGGGCGCCGACCTGGGCAGAAGATGGCAGGCCAACGAGAAGCCTTCCAGCAAGATGGTGTTCATCGGCCGCAACCTGCCGAAGGACTTGTTCATCAAGGGATTGCAACAGTGCCTCGCGTGACGGAACCGGGTTCCACGCGCGCGCCGCAGGGATTGACGATGGCAGTAACCAAGCAAGCCAAGATGCTGACCGAGGCCGAATTGCGGGCAATGCCGGAGTCGGACTACATGAACGAGGCGCAGCTGCAGTTCTTCCGGGCGCTGCTGCAGCAGATGGAGCGCGACCTGCTCGCCAACGCCGGCGAGACCACCGAGCACCTGCGCGAAACGGTGATCGTGCCCGACCCCGCGGATCGCGCGACGATCGAGGAGGAGCACGCGCTGGAGCTACGCACCCGCGACCGCGAGCGCAAGCTGCTCAAGAAGATCCACCAGTCGCTGTCCCGGATCGATTCCGGCGACTACGGCTGGTGCGAGGAGACCGGCGACGCGATCGGCGTGCCGCGCCTGCTGGCGCGGCCCACCGCGACGCTGTCGCTCGAGGCGCAGCAGCGCCGCGAACTGCGCCAGAAGCTGTACGGCGACTGAGCGGCGCCTCAGAACGCCACGCGCAGGCCGGCGTACAGCGAACGTCCGGGCATCGGCACCTGGTCCTTGACGAACGAGGTCGACAGCCGGATGTCTTCGTTCAGCAGGTTGCGGCCCTGCAGGAAGGCCGTCGCCTGCGTCAGCGCGCCGAATCGCCACGTGTACGAAATCTCGGCGTCCAGCTTCAGGTAGCCGTCGGTCGGAGTTCCCAGCGGTGCCGTGCGGGTCTGCGACCACGCATTGAGCAGCGACACGAAGCCGCCCCAGGGACCCGCGCGGTAGTCGACCGAAGCGCCGGCGCGCAGCGGCGGCATCAGCGGC
>CAYGZN010000743.1:0-1544 GCA_964354355.1 uncultured Burkholderiaceae bacterium
CGCGCGCGCGTTGCCGGCGTGGCGCGCCAGGACCGCCAGGGAGCGGGCAGCGGTGCTGCGCCGCTGGTTCGACCTGGTGATCGCGCACACCGAGGACCTGGCGCTGTTGATGACCAGCGAGCAGGGCAAGCCGCTGGCCGAGGCGCGCGGCGAGGTCGCCTACGGCGCAAGCTTCATCGAGTGGTTCGCGGAGGAAGGCAAGCGCGCCTACGGCGACGTGATCCCCACCGTGGCGGGCGATCGACGCCTGTTCGCGATGAAGCAGCCGATCGGTGTGTGCGCGGCGATCACGCCGTGGAACTTCCCGATCGCGATGATCACCCGCAAGGTGGCGCCCGCGCTGGCGGCAGGCTGCACGGTCGTGGCCAAGCCGGCCGAGGCGACCCCGTTGTCGGCGCTGGCGCTGGTGGCGCTGGCCGCCCAGGCCGGCATGCCGGCGGGCGTGCTGAACGTGGTCGTCGGCGACGGCGCCCGCGCGCCCGAGATCGGCCTGGAGATGTGCACGAACCCGACCGTTCGCAAGGTGTCGTTCACGGGCTCCACCGAGGTCGGGCGGATCCTGCTGCGCCAGTCGGCGGACACCGTGAAGAAGCTGTCGCTGGAGCTCGGCGGCAACGCGCCGTTCATCGTCTTCGACGACGGGGACCTGGATGCGGCGGTCGAAGGCGCGCTGGCGTCCAAGTACCGCAACGCCGGGCAGACCTGCGTGTGTGCGAACCGGTTCTACGTGCAGGACGGTGTCTACGACGAGTTCGCGCGGCGCCTGACGGCGAAGGTGCGGCAGTTCAAGGTCGGGCCCGGCACCGAGGCGGGCGTGACGATCGGGCCGCTGATCGAGGAGGCCGCCGTGGCCAAGGTCGAACAGCACGTCGCCGACGCGCTGGCCAAGGGCGCGCAGCTGGCACTCGGGGGCGGGCGGCATGCGCTGGGCGGGCTGTTCTTCGAGCCGACCGTGCTCACCGGCGTGACACCGGCAATGCAGGTGGCACGCGAGGAGACCTTCGGGCCGGTGGCACCCCTGTTCCGGTTCGAGACCGAGCAGCAGGCGGTGGCGATGGCCAACGACACCGAGTTCGGCCTCGCCGCGTATTTCTTTTCGCGCGACATCGGTCGGATCTTCCGGGTGGCCGAGGCGATCGAGGCGGGGATGGTCTGCGTCAACTCGGGTCTGCTGTCCAATGAGGTGTCGCCGTTCGGGGGCGTCAAGCAGTCGGGCCTGGGGCGCGAGGGCTCGAAGTACGGTCTGGACGAGTACCTCGAGATCAAGTACCTGTGTTTGGCGGGCATCTGATGCGGGTTGCGGTGCTGCGGCCGATCGGGTTGCCGATGCCGCTCCCAGTTCGTGGGGGTCGGATTCGTGGGCGCTGGCGTGAAAGTGGGCAGTTACGTCGCATCGTCTGTCTGCGCTGCGGGGTCTGCGCGGAGTGATCGGCCGGGTGGCGGGCGCGGTGGCGGGCATCTGAACGACTGGCGCGATGGCGGGTTTCGATACGGCAGGTGCGATGGCAGGTTCGACGACGATCGAGTTCGACTACGTGGTCGTG
>CAYGZN010000744.1:0-1543 GCA_964354355.1 uncultured Burkholderiaceae bacterium
GCCTCGCGTGGACGAGGCGCGCGACGACTCGGTCTACGAGCTCGAGATCGCCTTCGGCGAGTTGCGGCGGCTGCAGGCGGGCGGCGCCGACGCGTGCCCGCCGTGGCGGGTCGATCGCGCGCTGCGCAACCTGCTGATCGATGCAACCGGCGACACGCACCGCGCCGAGTTCTGCATCGACAAGCTGTACTCGCCCGACAGTGTGAGCGGCCGGCTGGGCCTGCTCGAGCTGCGGGCGTTCGAGATGCCGCCGCACGCGCGGATGAGCCTGACCCAGCAGCTGCTGATCCGGGCGCTGATCGCGCGCTTCTGGCGCCGGCCGTACCGGCCGGCGCGCCTGCAGCGATGGGGCACGGCGCTTCGCGATCGGTTCATGCTGCCGCACTTCGTGTGGGCGGACCTGTCCGAGGTGCTCGACGAACTCGCTGCCGACGGGTATCGGCTGAGCGCGGACTGGTTCGCGCCGCACTACGAATTCCGTTTTCCGCGCCTGGGCGACGTCTCGGTCGGCGACGTGCACATCGAACTGCGCATGGCGCTGGAGCCGTGGCACGTGATGGGCGAGGAGGGCGCGGTCGGGGGCACCGTGCGCTACGTCGACTCGTCGGTCGAGCGCATCGAGGTCCGCGCGCGCGGGCTCGTGCCGGGCCGGCACGTCGTGGCCGTCAATGGCCGCGCGCTGCCGATGGCGCCGACCGGGACCGGCGGCGAGGCGGTGGCCGGCGTGCGCTATCGCGCATGGCAGCCCGGCGCGTGCCTGCATCCGACGATCGGCGTGCACGCGCCGCTGACGTTCGACCTCATCGACACCCGCAATGGCCGCTCGCTGGGCGGTTGCCAGTATCATGTCGCCCATCCGGGCGGGCGCAGCTACGAGACCTTCCCGGTCAACGCATACGAGGCCGAAGCGCGCCGGCTGGCGCGCTTCTTCAGGATCGGACACACGCCCGGCACGATGGACATCCCAGCGCCCACGGTGGACCCGGACTTCCCGTACACGCTGGACCTGAGGCGTGCCTAGACTCCTCGCCGCCTATCCGCGGGCGGACGGCCGCTACGACGAGATGCTGGCCGAGGCGCGCACGCCGCGTGCGCACTGGGCCCGGCTGTACGAGACGCTGCGCGCGGCCGAGCCGGACCGCGTGCGTGACCGGATTGCCAGCATCGAGCGCGGGATCCGCGACAGCGGCATCACGTACAACATGTACGCCGACCCCAAGGGCGCCGAGCGGCCATGGACGCTGGATGCGCTGCCGCTGATCATCCCGCCCGCGGAGTGGTCGGTGATCGAATCGGCGATCGCGCAGCGTGCGAAGCTGCTCAACGCAGTGCTCGCCGACGTGTACGGGCCGCAGCAGCTGCTGGCCGAGGGCGAGGTCCCAACCGGACTGGTGCTGGGCCACAGCGGCTACCACCGGCCGGCGCGCGGCGCGGACATTCCCGGCGGGGTCGCGCTGTTCGTGTACGCCGCCGACCTCGCACGGGCCCCGGACGGGCGCTGGTGGGTCGTCGCCGATCGCACGCAGGCGCCGTCGGGCGCGGG
>CAYGZN010000745.1:0-1541 GCA_964354355.1 uncultured Burkholderiaceae bacterium
GACGGCACGGCCGCCTGAGGCGCGCGATGCCGGGCAGGGACGAGCGGTGAACGGACGGCTCTACGATCGACTCGCGGCGCTGGTCTCGCTGGTGCTGCTGGGCGGGCTCGGCCTGTTCACCTTCTATCTCGCCGAGCTCGCCGACCGGCAGCAGGCGCCCACCGCCACGCGAAAGCTCACCCACGACCCCGACTACTTCGTCGAGCGCCTCGCGCTGATCAAGATGAACGACCGCGGCGAACCCTCGTTCCGACTCGAGGCGACCCAGCTGCGCCACTTCCCGGACGAGGACACGACCGAGTTCGTGGCGCCGCGGGTGGTCAGCCTGGATCCCGGCAAGCCGCGCGTGGTCGTCGTCGCCGACCGCGGCGAGGCCACCAGCGGCGCCGAGGAGACGCACCTGCGCGGCAACGTGGTCATCACGCGCGCCGCCACGGGCGACTCGCCCGAGCTGCGCGTCGACACCGACTACGCACTCGTGCTCAACGACGAGGACATCGTACGAACCGACCGTCCGGTGCGCATCACCCACGGCCCGAACCTGCTCACCGGTGTCGGGATGGAGCTCAACAATGCGGTCAGCCAATTGCGGGTAGACTCGCAGGTTCGCGCGCTATGGGCGGGGGCACCGGCCACCGGCGGCAAGCAGGGCGCCGCAGCAGGCAAGAGGGAGCCCGCGGCGCCTGCACGAAGCGGTCAGCCGTGATCCGCGCGCGAGACCCGAACGCTCCCGAATCGATGCGCCGCCACGGTCCCCTACTTTTCGCGCTCGCGCTGGCCCTGTGTCTGGCGTGGCCCGCCCCCCGCGCGTTCGCCGAGCGCGCCGACCGCGACAAGCCCACCAACGTCGAGGCCGACCGGGCGACGTACGACGACCTCAAGCAGATCACCGTGTTCACCGGCAACGTCGTGCTGACCAAGGGAACGATCATGATCCGCGGCGACCGCCTCGTGCTGCGCCAGGATCCGGACGGCTTCCAGTTCGGCACCGCGACCGGCAGGCCGGCGACGTTCCGGCAGAAGCGCGACGGCGTCGAACAGTGGATCGACGGCCAGGGCGAGGAACTGGAGTACGACGGCCGGGACGAAACGGTGCGGCTGGTGCGCCAGGCCAAGATGCGCCGGACCGAGGGCAGCCGCGTGGTCGACGACATCGAGGGCGCGCTGATCGTCTACGACAGCCGCACCGAGCAGTTCAACGTCGAAGGTGGTGCCGCGACCGGTCCGGCCACGTCGGGCGGCGGCCGCGTGCGCGTGACGATCCAGCCGAGGACGCCCGAGTCCGCCGCGCCCGCCGCGCCGCCCGGGGCCGGCGCGCCCGGCGCCGCAGCAGGCGTGCCGCTGAAGCCGGCGCCGCGACTGGCCGCGCCGCGCCCGGTGGCGCCTTCGCCGGGCGACAAGCGCTGATGGCGGGATTGCACGGCGGCGAGCCGCCCGCCAGCCGGCTGACCGCGCGCCACCTGATGAAGGCCTACCACGGCCGGCAGGTGGTCAAGGACGTGTCGATCGACGTCGAGAGCGGCGAGGTCGTGGGCCTGCTG
>CAYGZN010000746.1:0-1538 GCA_964354355.1 uncultured Burkholderiaceae bacterium
GACCCCGCCGCCCACGCCGCCGCAGGCCGCGCCGCTGCGGGTCGCGCTGATCGGCGTCGGCGCGATCGGCGCCACGGTGTGGCGACTGCTGCGCGACGCACCCGATCGCGTCACGCTGACCGGCCTGCTGCTGCGCGAGTCGAATGCGCGCGCGCAGGCCGCCGCAACCGGTGCGAGCCAGGGCGCCGCGGTCGACCCGCACGCCCAGGCCCGCGCCCAGGCGGGCGCCGCGCAGGCCAGCCTCGTGCACCGCGTCGACGACCTGCTCGCGACCGGCCCTGACCTCGTCGTCGAATGCGCCGGCCACGACGCGCTCGATGCGTACGGCGAGGCGACGCTGCGCGCGGGCCGCGACCTGGTCGTGGTGTCGGTCGGCGCGCTGGCCGACGCGCGGCGCCACGACGCGCTGCTGGCGGCCGCGCGCGAGCGCGGCCGCCAGCTGATCGTGCCGGCCGGCGCGATCGGCGGCCTGGACATCCTGGGCGCCGCACGGCTGGCGGGGCTGCACAGCGTGTGCTACCGCTCGCGCAAGCCGCCGCTGGCCTGGCGGGGCACGCCGGCCGAGGGCCAGATCGACCTGCTGCGGCTGCGCACGCCGACGGTCTTCTATCGCGGCCACGCCCGCGACGCGGCGCTGCAGTACCCGAAGAACGCCAACGTGGCCGCGACGCTGGCGCTGGCCACGCTCGGGTTCGAGCACACGCGCGTCGAACTGGTCGCGGACCCCGGTGCCGACGGCAACTTCCACGAGATCGACGCGCACGGCCGCAGTGGCTCGGTGACGATCCGTATCGAAGGCGTCGCGTCGCCGTCGAACCCGCGCACGTCGATGGTGACCGCATACAGCGTCGCCCGCGCGGTGCTCAACCGCCGCGAGGCGCTCGTCATCTGACACCCCCGATGGAGAAACCCCGATGCTGACCTACGGCAAGCCGCTGAACTTCCAGCGCTGGATCGACGAACACGCGCACCTGCTCCAGCCCCCGGTGGGCAACCAGCAGATCTGGCAGGACGCGGACTTCATCGTGACCGTGGTGGGCGGCCCCAACCAGCGCACCGACTTCCACGACGACCCGCTCGAGGAGTACTTCCACCAGTTCAAGGGCAATGCCCACCTGCTGATCGCCGACCGCGGCCGGTTCGAGACCGTGCACCTGCGCGAAGGCGACATCTTCCTGCTGCCGGCACACGTGCGGCACTCGCCGCAGCGGCCCGAGCCGGGCAGCCTGTGCACGGTCATCGAGCGCACGCGCCCGCCCGGCCTGCTCGACGGCTTCGAGTGGTACTGTGCCAAGTGCGGCGAGCGCGTGCACCGCACCGAGGTGCAGCTGGCCAGCATCGTCGAGGACCTGCCCCGCGTCTACCAGCAGTTCTACGCCGGCGACGACGACGCGCGCCGCTGCAAGGGCTGCGGCACCGTCCACCCCGGGCGCGACTGGCAGGCGTGGCACCGGGCACTGGCAGCCTGACCCGCTGTTGGCCTGATCCGCTGCAGCCCGCCTTCCCAAGCCACCCCCCGCAGGAGGACGCAATGCGAC
>CAYGZN010000747.1:0-1536 GCA_964354355.1 uncultured Burkholderiaceae bacterium
CAGCGCGATCCGGCCGCAGCCACACCGCGCGATCCGGCCGCAGGCGCACCGCGCGGCTCGGCCCCGAGCGCGCACGGGCACTCGGGCGTCGCCGGCGGCGACTACCCGCGCGACCTGGTCGGCTACGGCCGCCGTCCGCCCGACGCGCGCTGGCCGGGCGGCGCGCGCATCGCGCTGCAGTTCGTGCTGAACTACGAGGAGGGCGGCGAGAACTGCGTGCTGCACGGCGACGCCGTCTCCGAGCAGTTCCTGTCGGAGATCGTCGGCCCGGCCGCCTACCCGGCGCGGCACCTGTCGATGGAGTCGATCTACGAGTACGGCTCGCGGGTCGGCGTCTGGCGCATCCTGGCCGAGTTCGAGCGCCGGCGCCTGCCGCTGACCGTGTTCGGCGTGTCGATGGCGCTGCAGCGCCACCCGGAGGTGACCCGCGCATTCGTCGAGGCCGGCCACGAGATCGCCTGCCACGGCTGGCGCTGGATCCACTACCAGGACGTCGACGAAGCCACCGAGCGCGAACACATGCGCCTGGGCATGGCCGTCATCGAGCAGCTGACCGGGCAGCGCGCCGTCGGCTGGTACACGGGTCGCGACAGCCCGAACACCCGCCGGCTGGTCGCCGACGACGGCCGCCTGCTGTACGACTCGGACTACTACGGCGACGACCTGCCGTTCTGGACGAAGGTGGCGCGCACCGACGGTCGCGTGGTCGACCACCTGGTCGTGCCCTACACGCTGGACACCAACGACATGCGTTTCGCGACGCCGCAGGGGTTCAACACCGCCGAGCACTTCTACCAGTACCTGCGCGACGCGTTCGACGTGATGTACGCCGAGGGCGCCGACACGCCGCGGATGATGTCGGTCGGCATGCACTGCCGGCTGCTCGGACGCCCGGGGCGCATCCGCGCGCTGCAGCGGTTCCTGGACCACGTCGAGCGGCACGATCGCGTCTGGGTCTGCCGGCGCGCGGACATCGCGCGCCACTGGATCGCTTGCCACCCGCCCGGCGCATAATGCGGTCAACCCCGTCAGGAGCCGCTTGATGAACCATCCGTACGCGATCGTCGACGCGCTCAAGCGGCCGTTTCCCGAGGCGCTCGCCGCCCGCCTGCGCGCCCGGTTCGGCGAGCGCTTCTCCACCGCGCAGTCGGTGCGCGACCACCACGGCCGCGACGAGTCGCCGTTCCCGGTCACGCCGCCCGATGCGGTCGTGTTCGCGCACACCACCGCGGAGGTCGTCGAGATCGTCGACGCGTGCCGCGAGCACGCGTTTCCGATCATCGCGTTCGGCGCCGGATCCTCGCTCGAGGGGCACCTGCTCGCGGTGCAGGGCGGGCTGACGATCGACCTGTCGCAGATGAACCGGCTGCTCGCGGTCAATCCCGAGGACCTGACCGCCACCGTGCAGGCCGGCGTCACCCGCAAGCAGCTGAACAACGAGATCAAGGACACCGGGCTGTTCTTTCCGATCGATCCCGGCGCCGACGCCTCGCTCGGCGGCATGGCTGCCACGCGCGCCTCGGGGACCAACGCCGT
>CAYGZN010000748.1:0-1536 GCA_964354355.1 uncultured Burkholderiaceae bacterium
GATCCGCTGGCCCGTTTCCCTGACCCACGCCTGCATCTTCAGCAGTTCGACCTGCAGCCGGTACTTCTGCACCTCGTAGTTCTTGCGAAGCATCAGGTTCTTGTACGGATAGCCTCCCTCGCGCCAGTCGTCGGCGAGCTCCTCGTCGGCGTTCCTGTGTGCGCGCGCCGCGTGGGCGGGCTGCCCGATGGACAGCGCGTCCCGCAGGCGCTTGGCGTCGTCGGGCGATGCGCCGGCCAGGATCGCTTCGATCGTGCGAGCGAGGCCCTGCGGGTCGCCGACGCTGGCATGGGCCACGATGTCCTCAAGCGCCGTCTGCTTGGCGAGCTGTGCCGCTGCGACCGCTTCGGCTGCGGTGAACTGCTCGATCTTCTCGGGCTCGAGCACGGGCGCGATGTCACCCTCGATGGCGCGCCTGGCGCGCGACGGGCTGCGGTACGCCTTGCCGTTTTGGCCGGCGCCGGCCGCGCTGCGGCTGTTGCCGCCTGCCCTCGCTCGGCTCTTTGTGGCTGAACTTGCACGTGTGACCATCCGAACCCCCAGTCCTGACGGGGGTACACCACCCCCATTGTTTGCCTACCGTCAAAAGATAGCAGCGCCCGGTGCGCCGGGCATGATCTGAATCAAGCCCGGCGCTAGAACAGGCCGGTGATCCGGCCGTCGTCCCCGACGTCGATCCGGTGCGCCGCGGGCTCGCGCGGCAGCCCCGGCATCGTCATGACGCCGCCGCAGATCATCACGACGAATCCGGCGCCTGCCGCCAGCCGGACCTCGCGCACGTCCACCACGTGCCCGTCGGGCGCCCCGCGCCGCGAAGCATCCGTGGAGAAGGAGTACTGGGTCTTGGCCACGCAGACCGGCAGCCCCCCGTAGCCCTGCTGCTGCAGCTGGCGCACCCGGGCCCGCACCGCGGGGCTGCCCGAGACGTCGGTGGCGCCGTACACGCGCCGGGCGATCGCGCGCATCTTGTCCCACAGGGCGTCGTCGTCGGCGTAGGCCATCCGCAGGCTCGACGGCGGCCGGGCGTCGGCCTCGGCCACGACCAGCCGGGCCAGCGCTTCGGCACCCGCCGATCCTTCAGCCCAGTGGCGCGCGACGGCCGCGGGCAGGCCTCGCTGCGCCAGTGCGCGAGCCAGCCATTCGAGCTCGGCAGCGGTGTCGGCTGCAAAGTGGTTGATCGCCACCACGCAGCGGAGCCCGAAGACGTCGCGCAGCGTGTCCGCGTGCCGGTGCAGGTTGACCATGCCGCGCGCCAGCGCGTCGAGGTCCTCGCGACCAAGCGTGCCGACCTCGACGCCGCCGTGGAACTTCAGGGCGCGGACCGTGGCGACGATCACCGCGACGTCGGGCCGCAGCCCCGATTGCCGGCACTTGATGTCGATGAATTTCTCGGCGCCCAGGTCCGCGCCGAACCCCGCCTCGGTCACGACCCAATCGGCCAGGCGCAGCGCGGCGCGCGTGGCCAGCACCGAGTTGCAGCCGTGGGCGATGTTGGCGAAGGGCCCGCCGTGGACCAGCGCGGGCGTGTTCTCCAGC
>CAYGZN010000749.1:0-1532 GCA_964354355.1 uncultured Burkholderiaceae bacterium
GAACTGCGCGCTCGGCGCCGCGCTGATGCGGCCGTACATCGAGGAGCTCTCGAAGAAGGCCGACACCTTCATCTGCGTGTACCCCAACGCCGGGCTGCCGAACCCGATGTCGGACACCGGCTTCGACGAGACGCCCGACGTCACCTCGGCGCTGATGGCCGAGTTCGCGCGCGCGGGTTTCGTCAACGTGGCCGGTGGCTGCTGCGGCACGACGCCCGAGCACATCGCCGCGATCGCCGCGGCGGTCCACGCGATGGCGCCGCGCAAGGTGCCCGAGCGCCCGGCCGAGCTGCGGCTGTCGGGCCTGGAGCCGTTCAACGTCGCCGACGACGCGCTGTTCGTCAACGTCGGCGAACGCACCAACGTGACCGGCAGCAAGGCGTTCGCGCGGCTGATCCTCGCCGAGCAGTACGACGAGGCGCTGGCGGTGGCGCGCCAGCAGGTCGAGAACGGCGCGCAGGTCATCGACGTCAACATGGACGAGGCGATGCTGGATTCGGTCGCCGCGATGAGCCGGTTCCTGAACCTGATCGCGTCCGAGCCCGACATCGCGCGCGTGCCGATCATGATCGACTCGTCCAAATGGGCGGTCATCGAGGCGGGACTGCGCTGCGTGCAGGGCAAGCCGATCGTCAACTCGATCTCGATGAAGGAGGGCGAGGCCGAGTTCCTGCGCCAGGCGCGGCTGTGCCGGCGCTACGGCGCGGCCGTCATCGTGATGGCCTTCGACGAGCAGGGCCAGGCCGACACCTTCGAGCGCAAGACCCGGATCTGCCAGCGCGCCTATCGGCTGCTGGTCGACGAGGTGGGCTTTCCGCCCGAGGACATCATCTTCGACCCGAACATCTTCGCGATCGCCACCGGCATTCCGGAGCACGACAACTACGGCGTCGACTTCATCGAGGCGACCCGCTGGATCCGCCAGAACCTGCCGCACGCCAAGGTCTCGGGCGGCGTGTCCAACGTGTCGTTCTCGTTCCGCGGCAACGACCCGGCGCGCGAGGCGATCCACACGGTCTTCCTGTACCACGCGATCCGCGCCGGCATGACGATGGGCATCGTCAACGCGGGCCAGCTCGGCGTGTACGCGGAGATTCCCGCCGAGCTGCGCGAGCGCGTCGAAGACATTGTGCTGAACCGCCGCCCGGACGCGACCGAGCGGATGATCGAGTTCGCCGCCACGCTCAAGGCGGGCGGGGCGCGCCGCGAGGAGGACCTCGCCTGGCGCGGCAAGCCGGTCGGGGAGCGGCTGGCGCACGCGCTGGTGCACGGCCTCACGCAGTACGTGGTCGAGGACACCGAGCAGGCCCGCCAGGAGGTCGCCGCGCGCGGCGGGCGCCCGATCGAGGTGATCGAGGGCCCGCTGATGGACGGCATGAACGTGGTCGGCGACCTGTTCGGCGCCGGCAAGATGTTCCTGCCGCAGGTGGTGAAGAGTGCGCGCGTCATGAAAAAGGCCGTGGCCGCGCTGACGCCCTACCTGGCGGCGGGCAAGACCGGCACGGGGGGCGCGGGAAAAATCCTGCTGGCCA
>CAYGZN010000750.1:0-1529 GCA_964354355.1 uncultured Burkholderiaceae bacterium
CCGCCGATGCGCGCGCGGTCGCTGTCCGACAGGTTGTGTCGCTTGACGACGATCGACCTGGCCGTCAGCGTGTTGCCCGACAGGGGCGCGTTGGACCAGACCCCCACGCGCTGCCCGTCGGACAGCGTCGCGCCGGTCGGCAGGAGGCGGGTGGCGGCGTCGTACTTGACGAGCAGGCCGGCGAGCGTGAACGACTTGTCGGTCGCGTTGTGCCCGCTGACAGTGCCGAGCACGCGAACCGCCGTGACTGCGGACGGGTCCTTGCGTTCGACGCGGCTGGCGACGATTGCGCCGGCGGCGTCACGCTTGCCGTGCACTTCGACGCGGTCGTTGACAGCCAGTCCCGACAGGGCTCCGGTGCCCTCGAACACGGTCGGATTGGCCGGGTCGCTGGAGATCTTGACGGTCTGGCCGGCGACGACGAACCCGTCGGCGGTCAGGCTGGTGATCGTGCCGAACACCTCCGAGGACACGGTGACGGAGGTGGCGTTGCCGGCGCTGTCGGTCTTGACCTCGACCTGCATCCCGAGCTTCAGGTCCGAAACCGAAGCCGACCGGGGGGCTGCCGAGTCGTCCTCGACGGACACGCGGGCAGCGGCGTCTTCGTACTTGACGCCCTCGACGATCACGCTGCCGAAGCCGGTGATTGCGCCGGACACCAGCGCGCTCGATCCCGTGCCGCCGGTGCCGGTGCCCGCTCCGGCCGGCGTGTTGCCGGTGTCACCGCCGCCGCACGCGGTCAGGACGAGGCACGCGCCGAGGCAGGTCAGCCATTGGGAGAGGTTGCGCATCATGTGGGTGCTCCGAAAGGGTTCCTGCAAATGGGAAAAATACCCATGTGGGAAGTATCCTTGCTTCGACCGGACCTGTCAACCGCCGCGGTGCGGCGCGGCCATGGCCGTGCGAGGGGTGGGCACCCGCTCGGGTACCATCGGGCCACGATCAAAACCGAGCACAGGAGTGTGGGCATGGGAGCACCCGGACGTGTTGCGCTGGTCACCGGAGCGGGTACCGGAATCGGACGGGCGGCAGCCCTGGCACTGCTGGGTGCCGGCTATCGGGTCGTGCTGGCCGGGCGCCGCGCCGAGCCGCTGGCCCAGACCGCGGCGATGTCCGGCGTGGATGCCGCCCACGTGCTGGCGGTGCCCACCGACGTGACCAACCCGGAATCGGTGGCCGCGCTGTTCGCGCGCGCCGTCGCGGCGTTCGGGCGACTGGACGTGGTGTTCAACAACGCCGGGATCGGTGCGCCGGCGGTGCCGATCGAGGACCTGACCTTCGAGCAGTGGCGGGCGGTGGTGGACACCAACCTGACCGGGCCGTTCCTGTGCACGCAGGAGGCCATCCGCGTGATGAAGCGCCAGGACCCGCGGGGCGGGCGGATCATCAACAACGGATCGATCTCGGCCCACGCGCCGCGCCCGAACTCGGCGCCGTACACGTCGACCAAGCACGCGATCACCGGACTGACCAAGTCGACTTCGCTCGATGGCCGCCGCTACGACATCGCCTGCAGCCAGATCGACATC
>CAYGZN010000751.1:0-1526 GCA_964354355.1 uncultured Burkholderiaceae bacterium
GTTCGAGCCACTGCCATTCGATTCGGTCGCGGCCGGTCACGCCGCACAGATCGCCGCCCGGCTGTTTCGTGCAGGCACTCCGATCGGGCCGCACGACGTGCTGATCGCGGGCATCGCGCGCGCGCACGGCGCGGTGCTCGTCACACACAATACGCAGGAGTTCGGTCGCGTCCCAGACCTGGCGCTCGAGGATTGGCACCAGCCGGTGGCGCGAGAGGCCTCCGCCCGCTACGCGGCCCGGCGGCCCGGCCGCGCCGCGCTGGATCGTGCCGCGGTGGCGCGTGCGGCGCGGACGGGGCGAACGCGCGCCCGGTCAGGCTGATCGACCGGCCGGCGCTGCGGCCGACTCGAGCAGCCCCTGCACGTAGCCGATCGCACGCGCGGCGCAGCCGGGCCCGTCGGGCTGGTAGTCGAACGGCTCCATTGCCAGCCACCCCGCGTACCCGCAGCGCGCCAGCGCAGCCAGGATCGGCCCGAAGCGGTCGTCGCCCTGGCCCGGGCCGCGGCGGTTGCGGTCGTTGAGCTGCACGTGCGCCAGGCAGCCGGTGGGCCACCAGCGCTCGATCAGCGCCGGCAGCGGCTCGGTTTCGGTCAGGCCCGCGGAGCTCGTGTCGAGCATCGTCCTGAGCGACGGCAGGCCGGCGGCCGTGACGATCGCCGCGGCTTCGGCGACGGTGTTCACGATCGGCGTCTGGTCGCGCGACAGCGGCTCGATGCAGTAGGTGACCCCGGCGCGCGCCGCCGCGAGTCCGGCCGCATGCCAGCACTCGGTGGCTCGGGCGAGCGCGTCGGCATGGGTCTGCCCGGTGGCCGGCGCGCGCTGCGCGGGCGAGCCGTGCACCAGGTAGCTGCCGCCAAGCGTCGCGCACAGCTCGACGAGCCGGGTCATCACGGCGACGGTGCGGGCGCGCAGCGCGGCGTCGGGCGACGTGATCGACAGGCCCTTCGGTGCGACCAGCAGCCAGTGCAGCCCGCTGACCGCCAGGCCGTGGGCGGCGGCGATGCTGCGCCAGTGTGCCGCCTGTGACGCAGTGAGGGTCGTCGGGTCGCCGGCCAGCGTGTACGGTGCGATCTCGAGTGCCCGGTAGCCCAGCGCGGCCGCGTATTCGCACTGGCGCTCGAACGGCATCTCGGCCAGCACCTCGTTGCACAGGGCCAGGCGCTCGATCATCGCGCGGTGCTCCCGGCCGGCCGGGGTCCGAGCCACCGGCGCACGACCGGCACCTGCGACAGCACCATCGCCAGCACGATCAGCGCGAGCGCGGCGCTGATCGGCCGCGTGAAGAACGGCGCCAGGCTGCCGTCGGACAGGACCAGACCGCGGCGCAGCGTCTTGTCGACGATGTCGCCCAGCACCAGCCCCAGCACGAACGGCGCGACCGGAAAGCCGCGGCGGCGCAGGAAGAAGCACACCAGTCCCACCGTCAGCATCACCCAGATGTCGAACACGCGTGACGCGATCGAATAGGAGCCGAGCACGCACAGCACGAACACGATCGGCATGATGATCTCGCGCGGCACGCGCA
>CAYGZN010000752.1:0-1525 GCA_964354355.1 uncultured Burkholderiaceae bacterium
AGTTCATCGCCGCCGAAACCGCCAAGTGGCAGCAGGTGGTCAAGGCCTCGGGCGCGAAGATCGACTGATGGCGATCGTGCGGGGCCGGCGGATCGTCGGCATCGTCCCGGCGGCGGGGCTTGCGTCGCGGCTCTCGCCGCTGCCTTGCAGCAAGGAACTGCTGCCGGTCGGGGTCTTTCGCGATCCGCCCGAGGCGCGCGGCCGGCCGAAGGTCGTGTCGCAATACCTGCTCGAGCGCATGCGTGCCGCGGGGGCCACGGAGGTCTGCTTCGTGCTGCGCGCTGGCAAATGGGACATTGCGCAGTACTACGGTGATGGCTCGGTGCTCGGCCTGCGGATTGCGTACCTGATGATGGGCGAGCCCTGGGGACCGCCGTTCAGCGTAGCGCAGGCGGCGCCGTTCGTGGCCGACGCGACGGTCGTCTTCGGGTTTCCGGACATCCTGATCCGGCCCGACGACTGTTTCGTGCGACTGCTCGATCGGCTCGATGCCATGGGTGCCGACATCGTGCTCGGACTCTTCGCCGGCCGGCTGACCGATCCGCTGGACGTGGTCGCAGTCGCGGACGGCGGCCGGGTGACGCGGCTCGTCACCAAGGAGGAACGACCGCCACGGCGCGACGGCGACGTCGGCTACATGGTGGCGGCGTGGTCACCGCGGTTCACGCAGTTCCTGCTCGAGGAGGTCGCCAGGCTCGGCGCGGTCGCGCGCTCTGGCGCGGCAGGGGCCTCGCCGGACTGGCCGATGGGCGCGGTGTTCGCCGCGGCAATCCGTGCGGGCCTGCACGTCGACAGCGTGTTCCTGCCCGACGCCGATTTCCTGGACATCGGCACGCCCGCGGGCCTGGCCGATGCCACCCGTTTCCCCGGCGTCTGGGACGGGAGAACCTGAATGAGAGCGGAGGACACCCCATCGTTGCCGATGGCGTTCTGGCTGGTGCCCTGCGCACCGGACCTGGCACCGCTGCAGACGCTGATCGACGCGCTGGCGCAGCGCACCGGCGGGCCGCGCTTCGAGCCGCACGTGACCGTGCATGTGGGGCAACTGGACGAGCACGACGACGCCGACGCGCTGGTGCGGCGCCTGTGTGCGGCACACCTGCCGATCACGCTGCACGCGGGTGCCACCGGACATAGTGGCGAGTACTTCAAGACGTTGTTCGCGCACATGCGCGGCGAGGGCGTTGTGGAGTTGAATCGCGCGCTGCGCGCGGGCCTGCGGCAGCAGTCCGACTACGTGCTGGCTCCCCACATGAGCCTGCTGTACCACGAGCACCTGGAGGAAGCCGCGCGTGCCGCGCTGGCGGCCGCCTATACACTCGACGGTCGGTCGATCCGCTTCGATACGCTGGTTGCGGTCAGACCGGCCGCAGGGTTCGAATCGCTGGCGCGCGTCGAGGGCTGGGACACATCGCTGCGTTGCCGCAGCATTTAGCGATGAGGCAGACCCAGGACGTGACGATCGACAATCGCGTGACCCGGCTGCTGGGCGTGCAGCACCCGATCATCCAGGCCCCGATGGGAT
>CAYGZN010000753.1:0-1524 GCA_964354355.1 uncultured Burkholderiaceae bacterium
TCCAAGGTGTGCATGCTGCAGAGCTTCCACCAGAACGCCGAGCAGTTCGAGATCATGTTCAACAAGGCCAAGTACGACGCGCTGCCGGCCAAGGTGCGCGCGGTCATCGACTACGCGGTCGAGGCGGCCTCGGCCGACATGTCGTGGAAGGCGGTCGACCGCTACTCCAAGGACTATGCCGAGATGCAGGCCAAGCAGGGCGTGAAGTTCTACAAGACGCCGGATGCGGTGCTGCAGCGCCAGCTCGTCGTCTACGACGAGGCGGTCAAGAAGAAGGCCGCCGATATCCCGATGTTCAAGGAGATCCTCGAGTCGCAGCGCGCGTTCGCCGAGCGTGCGGTTCGCTGGGACCTGGACACCAACGTGAACCGGCGGATGGCGTTCAACCACTACTTCGGCCAGAAGAAGACCTGAGCCGGCTGGGCTGAGCCCGGCCGGGGCCGGTGTCCGCCAGGACCCGGCCCCGCCAGCGGCACGCGGCGCCGTCCGCGACGCCGCGACCCTGCGATCTTGCGCCACTGGGCACGCGGCCGGGCGACGTCAGAGGAACACCCGATGCAGAAATTCCTGCTCGCCGTCGACCGGCTCTCCACGCTGGCCGGGCAGCTGTTCGCCTGGCTGATCGTCGCGCTGACCGCGCTGATCTGCTGGGAGGTGTTCAGCCGTTACGTGCTCAACGAGCCGCACGCGTGGGCGTTCGACGTGCAGATCATGATGTACGGCACGCTGTTCATGATGGCGGGCGCCTACACGCTGGCCAAGAACGGCCACGTCCGCGGTGACATCCTGTACGGCTTCTTCAAGCCGCGCACGCAGGCCTTCTTCGACCTGATCCTGTACGTCGTGTTCTTCATCCCGGGGGTCGTCGCGCTGGCCTGGGCCGGCTACTCGTACGCCGCCGATTCGTGGGCGATCAACGAGCATTCGTCGATCACGGCCAACGGCCCGCCGATCTACCCGTTCAAGACGATGCTGCCGATCGCCGGCGCGCTGCTGCTGCTGCAGGGGTTGGTCGAGATCCTGCGCTGCATCCTGTGCCTGCGCGACGGCGAGTGGCCGTCGCGCGAGCAGGACGTCGAGGAGGTCGACGTCGACAAGTTGAAGGCGATGGTCAGTCACGGCGAAGGGCCGGCGCCCAACGTCGGGCCGGTCAGCGCCGCCGGCGAGCGCTGAGCGCACCGGCACGCGGAGCAGACGATGCGCAAGGAGATGTACTTCGGGCTGGCGATCATGGGCCTGCTCGTCGGCGGTGTGGCGCTGTTCATGCCGTGGGGCAACCTGACCAACGGGCACCTGGGCCTGCTGATGCTGGGGCTGGTCGTGGCCGCGATCATGCTCGGCTTCCCGACGGCGTTCACGCTGATGGGCATGGGCATGATCTTCGCGTTCCTGGCCTACCGCAGCCAGAACCCGGCGATCGCGCTGAACCAGACGCTGGACCTGATGGTGCAGCGCGCGTATTCGGTGATGAGCAACGACGTGCTGATCTCGATCCCGCTGTTCGTGTTCATGGGCTACCTGGTC
>CAYGZN010000754.1:0-1511 GCA_964354355.1 uncultured Burkholderiaceae bacterium
GCGCGGCGGCACCTGCGACGATCAGCCTGAGGTTCGCTACGAGCGCGGCGCGCCGTTGACGATCGACTGCGCGAACCAGGACCAGCAGGCCGCCGGTGGCCATAATCGTCAGGATCACGAAGGGCAGCGCGGCGACTCCAACGAAGGCGCCCACCATCGCCATCAGCTTCACGTCGCCGGCGCCCATCATTCGCGTCAGGTGAAGCAGCAGGAAGACCGCGAAGCCCGTCAAGGCGCCGCCGGCCGACCCGATCAGGCCCGTCGCTCCCGGTTCGCGGGTCGCAAACAGCCCAGCGCCGGGCGTCGCGAGCGCGTGCCACAGCAGGGCGATCACAAGCCCCGCCAGGACCCACGCGTTCGGTATGCGCCGCTGGCGCCAATCGGTGATGCAGACGGCGAGCAGCACGACGACGAAAGCGCAACGCACTGTCCAAATGAAGATCTGATCAATGTTCCACGACACCTGGTGTGTCCTCGAGAGTCCTACTGCCCGATCGCGTCAAGAACCGAGCCGGAGATTCGGTCGTACATTGCGTGGGTCGCACCACTCAGCGAAACCAAGCTGCCGAGTATCGCGATCGCGATCAGCGCGGCGATCAACGCGTACTCGATCGACGCCACGCCCTGTTCGTCGCTGGCGAAGCACGAAACCAGTTTCACGGACGGATGCGCCTGTAGCGTTGGTGCTGGCTAGAGGGCGCGCGGAGACGCTCGAGCGTCCCGCGCACTATCAAGACGTCAGCTTCAGTCCAGATTTCCGGCGACGCGCCCGAACGTGATGTTCAGATTCGTGCCGATCAGTTGGACTGCGGCGACGATCGCAACTGCGATCAAGGCCGCGATCAGCCCGTACTCAATTGCGGTCACGCCTTCCTCGTCCTTCAGGAACCGGCCGACAACTTTGCTGAAACGATCCATCATTGACTCCTATCAGTCTCAAAGAATGACCCGCTGAACATGTTGCGGGCGGTTGCAGATTGGCCGGGTGGCAGTTGCTGCCGGTCCTGGCCGCCACTCGGACCGAACATCGGGCGGATTGCGCCGCTCGTCGTCCCTGTCCTTGTGGGACTGATACTCGTCGCTCTAGCGGGACGGTGCGTATGACATTGATCACCGAACCCGGCCGTCCTGCGCCCGAACTTCCGACGAACGGGGACAAAGTCACGACGAGGAGCGGGACGGTGTCTTGACCTCGCCGTGGTTTTCGGGCCACTGACCGAGGAACGGCGGCACCGAACGTCCGGGTACCGGCAGCAGCAGAGTCTTTGCATCCATGGGCTGAACTGCACGATCGCGTGGCTCGCGCTGCGCACCGATCTTCCCTTGAAAGGGGAGCGCCTTGCCGCCCAACGCCTGGCAATTTCCGACTCAGGCGGACGACCGGGCGGCCGTGGATCACGGGACGATGCGCATGACATTGGTCACCGAAGTCGCGACTCTCGTACCCGAACTCGGGACGGTCCGGAACAAGATCACGACAACGCGCAGGCCGTTGTCGCAGGATTCAGACC
>CAYGZN010000755.1:0-1508 GCA_964354355.1 uncultured Burkholderiaceae bacterium
ACGGTCACGCTGGACTCGACCCTGAAGGATTCCCACGGCATCCCGGCGCCGAAGGTCGACTACACCCTCGGCGACAACAGCCGCCGGATGCTGGCGCACGCGGTGGCGCGAGGCACCGACGTGCTGCAGGCCGCCGGCGCACACGACGTCGCCGTCGAGTCGCCGATGGCCGTGGCCGGCTGGCACCTGATGGGCACCGCGCGCATGGGCAACGACCCGGCGCGATCGGTCGTCAACGCGTGGGGCCGCTGCCACGACGTGAAGAACCTGTTCATCGTCGACGGCAGCCTCTTCGTGACCTCGGGCGGCGTGAACCCCACGTCGACGATCCAGGCGCTGGCGCTGTACATCGCCGACAGCATCAAGCGCCGGCTGGCCAACCTGTTCGATTGAGGCATCGATGCGTCCCGTCGTTCCCCTTGCCAGCGACCCGCCGAAGACGGGTGAACCGCGGCTTCCCGGTGAGCCACATTGGCCTGGTGAGCCGCATGGGCCCGGGGCGCCGTCCGCGCCCGCAGAGCCGCTCCTGTCGGCCGACCAGACCCGATCGCTGCGCTGCCTGGCCGGTGCGATGATTCCGGCCGACGTCGCGTACGGCGTGCCCGGTGCGAACGACGACGCGATCTTCGCCGACATCGTGTCCAGCATCGGACCCGATGCGGGCCCGATCGGCGACGCGCTGCGTCAGCTCGATGCGCTGGCGGGCCACCCCTACGCCGACCTCGAGGTCGACCGGCGGCAGGCCGTTGCGCAGGCGTTTCGCAGCGCCCAACCGTTGGCGGCCGCGCGGCTGGCCGGTCTGGTCGTGACGTGCTACTACCGCGACGATCGGGTCATGCGATCGCTGGGGATGGAGCCGCGCCCGCCGTTTCCGCAGGGCTTCGAGCTCGAAGCCGGGGACTGGTCCCTGCTCGACCCCGTGCGCGCGCGCCCGAAGATGTATCGCGAGGTGCCCTGACGCGGCACCCCGCGCCACGCTGCGGGAAGCGTCCCTCGGGCGCGGTCAGTGCGCCGCGAGGAACCGGCGGATCTCCTCGAACGCCTCGCGCCCCTCGGGCAGTTCCGGGTGGAAGATCTGCCAGACGTGGACCATGTGGTTCCACGTCTGCAGCCTGACCGGCGAGCCGGCCGCTGCGGCCCGGTTCACGTAGCGCCGGGCGTCGTCGTGCAGCATCTCGGCCTCGCTGGCCTGCACCAGCACCGGGGGCAGCCCGGCGAGGCTGCCATGCACGGGCGACACCGCGGGGTTGCGCGGATTGATCCGCGCCTGCAGCAGGCCGATCCACAGCGTCACGGTCTGCGGGATCTTGGCCAGGAAGCCGAACAGCGGGCCCAGCATCGGATCGGTGGCGATGTTGCCCCGCAGGCTCGGGCTGGCCAGCGTGGCGTCGGTGAGTGGCGACAGCGCGACGGCCGCGTTCGGTGCGCGCAGGCCGGCGTCGCGCACCCAGGCGAGCAGCGACAGCGTCAGGTTGCCGCCGGCCGAGTCGCCCGCGACGTAGACCGCT
>CAYGZN010000756.1:0-1507 GCA_964354355.1 uncultured Burkholderiaceae bacterium
CTCGGTGCGGGGAATGTCCTCGTTGCGCAGCCGCGCGTAGCGGGGGTCGCCCTGCGCCTCGCGCGGGTCGCCCGCCGGCAGCGGGTCGGGCGCGATCGCGTACGCCCGGCGCCAGGTCAGCACCTGCGCGTCGCCGAACTTCGCGGCCGTCTCGGCCTTGTTCAGCCCCTGCAGGGCGCCGTAGTGGCGCTCGTTCAGCCGCCACGAGTGCACGACCGGCAGCCACATGGCGTCCATCTCGTCGAGCACCGTCCACAGGGTCCGGATCGCCCGCTTGAGCACCGACGTGTAGCACAGGTCGAAACCGTACCCTTCGGCCTTGAGCAGCTGGCCGGCGCGGCGTGCCTCGGCCATGCCGTTGGGCGTGAGGTCCACGTCGGTCCAGCCGGTGAAGCGGTTTTCGAGGTTCCACTGGCTCTCGCCGTGGCGCAGCAGCACGAGGGTGTGGGTCATGGCGCAGGGGGGTCCGTGGGTGTCGGTCGCAGGCGCCGCTGGGACGCCGCAGGGGCTTTTCGCCATCTATTCTATAATTTTGGGTCCTTTCCACAGGCGACACCGTGAAGTTCGTTACCGAGAACATCTTTCTGATCGTCGTGGCCTTCGTGTCCGGCGGCATGCTGGTCTGGCCGCTGGTCAACCGGCAGATGGCCGGCGCGTCGCTGAACACCCTGCAGGCGACGCGGATGATCAACGACCGCAACGCAGTCGTGCTCGACGTCCGCGAGAACAGCGAATTCGCCGCGGGCCACGTGCCGAACAGCCGCAACATCCCGGTCGGCGACCTGGACAAGCGCCTGGGCGAGGTCCCGGCGGGCAAGCCGGTGATCGTCGTGTGCGCATCGGGCTCGCGTGCCGCGCGCGCGGCGGCCACGCTGCGCAAGTCCGGCCGCGACGAAGTGTTCTGCCTCGACGGCGGGGTGTCGGGCTGGCAGCAGGCCGGCCTGCCCGTCGTCAGGAAGTGAGGATCGCTCGATGGTCCAGCGCGTGGTGATGTACTGCACGGCCACCTGCCCCTACTGCATCCGCGCCGAGCACCTGCTGACCCAGCGTGGCGTGCAGAGCATCGAGAAGATCCGGATCGACCTCGATCCGTCCGAACGCACCCGGATGATCCAGCGCACCGGGCGCTACACCGTGCCGCAGATCTACATTGGCGAGCGGCACGTCGGCGGCTGCGACGACCTGCACGACCTCGACCGGGCCGGCGGCCTGGTGCCGATGCTGCAGGCCTGAATTCACCCCCCACAGGATTACCCATGGCCGAGCCCCAGCAGCCGATCTTCCAGATCCAGCGGATGTACCTGAAGGACCTCTCGCTCGAGATCCCCAACGCCCCGCGGATCTTCCTCGAGACCCAGCAGCCCGCCGTCGAGGTGTCGCTCGACGTCGCACGCGACGACCTGGCCGAGGGGATCCACGAGGTCGCCGTGACCGTCACGCTCAAGACCAAGATCGGCGAGAAGGTCGTGTTCCTGGTCGAGGCCAAGCAGGGTGGGATCTTCGAGAT
>CAYGZN010000757.1:0-1503 GCA_964354355.1 uncultured Burkholderiaceae bacterium
CGAGGCGCAGCCACTCGACGCGGGCGCGCGCCGCGCGCGGCGGCGCGAAGCGCGGGTCGCTCGGGCCGTACAGTGCGACCAGCGGTCGGCCGTACGCGGCGGCCACGTGCATCAGCCCCGAGTCGTTGCTGACCACGGCGTCGGCCTGCGCGAGCAGTGCGATCTCGTCGGCGAGCGACAGCTCGCCGCACAGGTTGCGCAGGCGCTGACCGGACAGCGCGGCGATCTCGGTGGCCCCTGGCCGGTCGCGCGCGTCGCCCAGCAGCACGATGTCGGCCTCGGGCCACTCGGCCACGCTCATCGCGGCCAGCGACGCGACGTGCCGAGCCGGCCAGCGGCGGTTCTCGCCGAGTTCGCTGCCCAGGCACATCACCAGCAGCGCGGCGTCGGGCGCCACGCCGGCGCGCGTGCGCGCGGTGGCCTCGGCGCCCGGGTCGCGCCGCAGCACCGGGTTCGGCACCTGACCGGGCAAAGGATGCGCCGGGTCGAAGGCCAGCTGCGCGAACCGCTCCACCAGCGGGCGCTGCGAGGCATCCGGCAGGTCGTGCGGCTGGTTGATCAGCCCCCATCGCGTGTCCCGATGCATGCCGATGCGCACCGGGATGCGGGCCAGCCACGGCACCAGCGCCGCGCGCTTGGCGGTGGGCAGCACGAACACGCGGTCGTGGCGGTGCCGGTCGAGGCGCCGCGCCAGCAGGAACTTGCCGACCGGCTGAACGTCGCCGAACGCGTGGCGCGACGTGAAGACCTCGCCGACCTCGGCCATCGCGGCAAACACGGCCGCCACCGCGGGGCCGGCGAGCACGTCGATCTGGCCGTCCGGGTCGAAGCGCCTGAGCACGGCGACCAGCGGCTGGGTCATCACCGCCTCGGCGACGGAATCGGGTGCAACGATCAGGGTGCGCATCGACCAGGCCAGGAACGCGCGATCGCCACCCGCCTCGGGCACGAGACGGATGGCGTTCAGCGCCGGGAAATCAACGGAGCCTGCCGATTCTGGTCGAACCCGGGCGCGCCGCGCGTGACGGAATCGCGGTTTCGGGCGTGCCGCTCAGTGCGGCTGGGGGGTCACGCCCGGTTCGAGCCGGTACTCGGTGCTGCAGTACGGGCAGATGGCGCGCCCGGTGTGGGCGACGTCCAGGTACACCCGCGGGTGGTGATTCCAGACCGGCATCCGGCGGTTCGGGCAGAACGCAGGCAGGTCGGACGCGCCGATCTCGACCCACGCGGGCTCGGCGCCGGGTGCGGCGGTGGGCGCAGGCGCGCCGTCACGATCGGCCGTGCTCATCGCCGCCCCTCAGACCGGCGCAAGCCAGTGGCGGTACTTCTCGGCCTTGCCGGCCACCACGTCGAAGAACAGCGACTGCAACTTGCCGGTGACCGGCCCGCGGCTGCCGCTGCCGATCGTGCGGTCGTCGAGTTCGCGGATCGGCGTGATCTCGGCGGCGGTGCCGGTGAAGAACGCCTCGTCCGCCAGGTACACGTCGTCGCGGGTCATCGGCC
>CAYGZN010000758.1:0-1503 GCA_964354355.1 uncultured Burkholderiaceae bacterium
TGCGGGTGCGGGCGGCGAGGGCTAGGCCTCGCGCGCCGCCTCGAGGTACGACACGAGCTTGGCGCTCGTCTGGCGCAGCCGCTCGGACAGCAGCTGCACGAGCTTGAGCAGGATCTTGTTGCCCAGCTTGGGCTCGTCCTGCATGACCAGCATCAGCGCGTCGCGCGTGAGCACGGCGACCCGGCTCTGCTCGAGCGTGACGCACGACGCGAAGCGCGGCTCGCCGTCGAACATCGACATCTCGCCGAGCGCGTGGCCGGCGTGCGCCACGGCGATCCGCGACGGGAAGTTGTAGCGGTTGCGACGCAGCACGTCGACCATGCCCTGCATCAGCATCATCATGAAGTCGCCGGCCTCGCCCTCGGAGATGATCGTGACGCCCGACGGTGCCTCGTAGACGTACATGAAGGCGCCGAGCTTGCGGGTCTCCTCCATGTCCAGACCCGAGAACAGCGGGGTCTTGGTCATCAGCGCGTGGATCTCGTCGGCGAACTCGCTGGCGCGCCCGATCGGGCGCAGCCCGATGGCGCTGAGCCGCTCGTGCGGAGTCTGTCGGATCGGCGGTTCGGTTCGGGCAGTCGTGCTGCCGGCCGAGGCAAGCGTGGAAGCCTCCATGGCGTCCTCCGTGGTTTGCGGCACTTATAGCATGGAACCCCGCGGAATCGGCCGGCGTGGGGTGGCCGGGCCCGCGATCCGTGCCTTTTGGCCGACAGGCGGCGGGCGCGGGCTACTGGGCGAGCGCGACCCGCCGCTGGGCGACGCCCTCGGCCAGCAGGTCGAGCACCTGCACCGTGTCTTCCCATCCCAGGCAGGCGTCGGTGATGCTCTGGCCGTAGGTGAGCGCCCGACCGGCCTGCAGGTCCTGGCGGCCGGCGACCAGGTGACCCTCGACCATCACGCCGATCACCCGCGACTCGCCGTCCGACAGCTGCTCGGCGACGTCGCGGACCACCACGATCTGGTTCTCGGCCTTCTTCTGGCTGTTGCCGTGGCTCGCGTCGATCATCAGCCGGCACGCCAGCGCCGCCGCCCCGGCTTCGCGGCAGGCCGCCTCGACGCTCGGGCCGTCGTAGTTGGGCGCCGCGCCGCCGCGCAGGATGATGTGGCAGTCCTCGTTGCCGTTGGTCGAGACGATCGCGGAGTGCCCGCCCTTCGTGACCGACAGGAAATGGTGGGGCTGCGACGCGGCCTTGATCGCGTCCAGCGCGATGCGCACGTTGCCGTCGGTGCCGTTCTTGAAACCCATCGGGCACGACATCCCGGAGGCGAGTTCGCGGTGCACCTGGCTCTCGGTGGTCCGCGCCCCGATCGCGCCCCACGAGATCAGGTCGGCGATGTACTGCGGCGTGATCGTGTCCAGGAACTCGGTCCCGGCGGGCAGGCCAAGGTCGTTGATCTCGGTGAGCAGCTCGCGCGCGATGCGCAGGCCCCGGTTGATGTCGAAGCTGCCGTCGAGGCGCGGATCGTTGATCAGCCCCTTCCAGCCCACCGTGGTGCGCGGCT
>CAYGZN010000759.1:0-1503 GCA_964354355.1 uncultured Burkholderiaceae bacterium
TTCCGGATGCGCGCCGCGCACAGCGAGCCCGCACCGGCCGCTCCCGAGGACCGCCTGCGACGGCACTGGTTGCGCGGTGGCCTCGCCGCACTCGCCGCCCTGGGCGGCGCGCCCCTGCCGGTTCGCGCCCAGCCGGGCGGCGCCGGCTACCCGACCAGGCCGGTGCGGATCATCGTGCCGTTCACGCCGGGCGGCAGCACGGACATCCTCGCGCGGGCCGTCGGGCAGTCGCTGGCCGAGGCCTGGAAGCAGCAGGTCATCGTCGAGAACAAGCCGGGCGCCGGCGGCTCGATCGGCGCCGAAGCCGCCGCGCGCGCAGCGCCCGACGGTCACACGCTGCTGATGGGCCACATCGGCACGCTGGCGGTGAACCCGTCGCTCTATCCGAAGCTGCCGTACGACCCGGTCGCCGACTTCGCGCCGATCGCGCTGGTGGCGATGGTGCCCAACGTGCTGGTCGTGAATCCGTCCGTGCCGGCCCGAACGGTGCCGGAGCTGATCGCGCTGGCGCGCGCGCGGCCCGGCGAGCTGACCTACGCGTCGGGTGGGGCCGGCAGCGCCGCGCACCTCGCGATGGAGTACTTCAAGCTGGCCGCCGGCGTGGACATCCTGCACGTGCCCTACAAGGGCACCGCCCCGGCCGTGACCGACCTGATCGGGGGCCAGGTCTCGATGACGATGACGGGGCTGCCGCCGGTGCTGCAGCAGGTCCGCGCCGCGAAGTTGCGGGCGCTCGGTGTCGCCAGTCTCGCCCGCCTGCGCCAGCTGCCCGACGTTCCCACCCTCTCGGAAGCCGGTGTGCCGGGCTTCGAGGCGACCCAGTGGTACGGCCTGGTCGCGCCCGTGCGCACGCCGGCACCGATCGTCGACGCGCTGGCCGCGCAGGTGCAGCGCTCGCTGGCGACGCCTGCCCTCCAGGAGCGTCTCGAGGCCGAGGGCGCGGTGCCCGCCGCGATGGACCGCGCGGCCTTCGGTCGACTGATCAGGACCGAGATCGAGCGCTGGGCCAAGGTGGTGCGCGACGCGCGCATCACGATCTGAGCGGTCGGGCCCAGGGTTCCCGGTTGACGGACCGACGACGAGGCGCAGCGGTGACGGATCCGACCACGCCGAGCGCCGGGCGGGCCGGCGCAGCCGAGGAGGCCGTGGTGCTCGAACGCCCGCGGTCCTCGGGGCAGCTGTTCGTTGCGTTCACGGCGCTGGCGCTGCAGGGGTTCGGTGGCGTGCTGGCGGTCGCGCAGCACGGGCTGTGCGAGCAGCGGCGCTGGCTGTCGAAGCAGGATTTCCTCGAGATCCTGTCGATCGGGCAGCTGCTGCCCGGGCCCAACATCTGCAACGTCGCGCTGATGGTGGGGTACCGGTTCTTCGGGCTGGCCGGCGCGCTGTGCGCGCTGGCCGGACTGATGACCGTCCCGCTCGTCATCGTGCTGACGCTGGCGACCCTCTACGGCCACGCGTCGTCGATCCCCGCGAGTGAATACCCCGCCCGCTCGAGGTGCGGCC